>DASXLH010000288.1:0-10780 GCA_036496335.1 Acidimicrobiales bacterium | reverse complement strand
CTGTCCGGCGGCCAGCGGCAGCGCATCACGCTGGCCCGCGCCATCCTCACCGACCCCGCCGTCCTGGTGCTCGACGACGCCACGTCGTCGATCGACGCCCACACGGAGGAGGAGATCCATCACGCCCTCCGGCGCCTGATGGCGAACCGCACCACGCTGCTGGTCGCGCATCGCCGCTCCACCCTCCGCCTCGCCGACCGGATCGTGGTGGTCGACAAGGGTCGGGTCGCCGCCGACGGGTCGCACGAGGAGCTGATGGCGTCGTCGTCGCTCTACCGGTCACTCCTGTCGGGAGCCAGCGGCGACATCGACGACGAGCACGACGAGCAGATGCTGGTGGACGACCTCGCCCGGGACGAGGAGATCGCGGCCATCGACAAGGACGTCTGGCCCGAGGACGCGCCGGAGGTGCAGGTGCGCTCGACCGGCGCCATGGCTGTCGGCTTCGGCGCCGGCCTCGGCGGTGGCGGGGCGACGTTGGGCGCCGGGGCGGGCTTCGGGGGCGGGGTCGGGCTGTCCGGGGTCGGCGGCATCGGGGCGATGGGGGCGGGTGGCATGGCCGCCTCGCGGCGGGCGGCCGCCATGGCCAGCGAGGACCTCTTGCAGCGGGTGGCGGCCCTGCCCCCCGCCACCGGCGACCCGGACGTCGACCTGGAGCGGGAGACGGCGCCGGACCTGCACTTCTCGCTGCGGAAGTTCATCCGTCCCTACCGGGCAGCCCTGCTCCTGGCGTTCCTGTTCGTCTTCATCGACAGCATCACGACGATCGCCGGCCCCTCCATCGTCAAGAACGCCGTCGACGAGGGCATGACCGCCAACGACGTCTCCGCCCTCCTGCACTGGAGCGCGGTGTTCGGCATCGTCCAGCTCATCAGCTGGGGCAACTCCTACTTGGAGGCCATCCAGACGGGCAAGACCGCCGAACGCATGCTCTACGCCCTGCGCAACCGGACGTTCGCGCAGCTCCAGCGGCTGTCGATGAACTACTACGACACCGAGCTGGCCGGCCGGATCATGACCCGCATGACGACCGACATCGACGCGCTCGCCAACCTCCTCCAGACCGGCCTGCTCAACGCCGCCGCCAACGTCCTGCAGTTCATCATCGTCTTCGTCATCCTCCTGCGGATGAACGTCGAGCTGGCGCTCATCGTGATGGTGATCGTCCCGCCCCTGGCCATCGCCACCGTCGCCTTCCGGCGGACGTCGGCCCGCGCCTACGACGTGGCCCGTGAGCGGGTGGCGGTCGTCAACGCCAACCTGCAGGAGAGCCTCAACGGCATGCGGGTCAGCCAGTCCCTGGTCCGGGAGGACCGCAACATCCAGGAGTTCCGTACCGTCGCCTCCGACCTGCTCGACGCCCGGGTCTGGTCGGTCCGGCTCCAGGCGATGTTCTTCCCCTTCGTCCAGTTCACCTCGGTGGTGGCGACCGCCATCGTGCTCGGGGTGGGCTCGGTGCTGGTCAGCCGGGGCGAGCTCACCACCGGCGAGATCATCGCCTTCGTGCTCTACCTCACCCAGGTCTTCCAACCCGTGCAGCAGCTCTCGCAGGTCTTCGACCAGTGGCAGCAGGCCCGGGTGGCCCTGCACCGGCTCGACGACCTGCTGAAGACCCCGTCGGGCACGCCCGAGGTCGAGCACCCGGTCGATCCCGGGCGGCTGAGCGGCGAGCTCGTCATGAAGGGCGTGCGCTTCCGCTACGCCAACACCGTGCAGGACGCGCTGCGAGGAGTCGATCTCACGATCCCGGCCGGGCAGGTGGTGGCCCTCGTGGGCGAGACCGGCGCCGGCAAGTCGACGGTCGTCAAGATGGTGGCTCGCTTCTACGACCCGACCGAGGGCGAGGTCACCGTCGACGCCATCCCCCTGCGGGAGATGGACCTCACGGGTTATCGCCGCCAGCTCGGCTACGTGCCTCAAGAGCCGTTCCTCTTCTCCGGCACCATTCGCGACAACATCGCCTACGGCCGACCCGACGCCTCGCGCGCCGAGGTCGAGGCGGCCGCCCGGGCGGTGGGTGCCCACGAGTTCATCGCCCACCTGCCCTACGGCTATCTCACCCCGGTCAACGAGCGGGGCCGGTCGTTGTCGCTCGGCCAGCGCCAGCTGGTGTGCCTGGCCCGGGCGCGGCTGGTCGACCCGGTGATCCTGATCCTCGACGAGGCGACCGCCAACCTCGACCTCGCCACCGAGCGCCGGGTCCAGCGCGCCATGGGCGTGCTGGCTGACGGGCGCACCACGCTGCTCATCGCCCACCGCCTGCAGACCGCCCGCAACGCCGACCGGATCATCCTCCTCGACGACGGGGAGGTGGCCGAGGACGGCACCCACGACGAGCTGGTCGCCAAGGGCGGCCTCTACGCCCGGCTCTGGGACTCCTTCCGCATGTCGGAGTCCTCCGGTCCCGCCGTCACCTGACGGCGGTCGCCGGCAATCCACTGACCCGGCGCCCTCCCGGGACGCTACGAACACGGACATGGCTTCGATCCATCGCTACGAGGTGAGCTGCACGTGGTCAGGCTCGACCGGCCTGGGCTACGACCACTACGACCGGGCCCACGACGCCACCGCGACCGCGAGCGGGGCCGTCGCGCTGCGACTGTCCGGTGACGCCTCCTTCGGTGGCGATCCCCGGCTGCTCAACCCGGAGCAGCTCCTGGTCCTGGCCGCCTCGTCCTGCCAGCTGCTGAGCTTCCTGGCCATCGCCGCCCGGGCCCGCATCGACGTGGTCGACTACCACGACGTGGCGGAGGGGTTCATGCCCGAGGACGAACCGCCCATCCGCATCACCCGCATCGATCTGCGGCCCCGCATCACGCTGGCTGCGCCCGTGCCGGAGGCCCGGGTGCTGCGCCTCGTCGACCTCGCTCATCGCGAGTGCTACATCGCCAACAGCCTCCGGACCGACATCGTGATCACCCCCACCATCGTCTCCAGAAGCTGATCAGCTCGTTCCAGCCCCCTCCGGGGCCGAGCGGATCTTGGCCGCCGGGAAGCGGGGTCCGCGAGGATGTCGGCATGGAGCCTGATCCCTACTTCGACCTCACCGGGAAGATCGCGCTGGTCACGGGCGGCAGCCGCGGTCTCGGCTATCAGATGGTCCGGGCCTTCGCCGAGCGGGGTGCCGACGTCATCATCGCCAGCCGCAAGCTCGACAACTGCGAGCGGGTGGCCGAGGAGGTCCGCGGCCTCGGCCGCAAGGCGCTGGCGGTGCAGGTTCACGCGGCCAAGTGGGACTCGATCGACCAGCTGATCGAGACCGCCTACGCCGAGATGGGTCGCATCGACATCCTCGTCAACAACGCCGGGATGAGCCCGGCCATGCCCAGCCACGAGGTGACCGAGGAGCTGTTCGACAGCGTCGTGGGGCTCAACTTCAAGGGTCCCTTCCGGCTCGCCAGCCAGGTGGCCAAGCGCATGTCCGACGGAGAGGGCGGCGTCATCATCAACGTCACGTCGTCGGGCAGCCTCATGCCCCTGCCCGGCGTGATCCCCTACGGCAGCGCCAAAGCGGCCCTCAACGCGATGACGCGGTCGCTGGCGGCGGAGTACGGCCCCAAGGTCCGGGTCAACACGCTCTCCCCCGGTCCGTTCCTGACCGACATCGCCAAGGCGTGGACGCCCGAGGCCCGGGAGTCGTCCGCCAACGCCGTCGGCCGCCCCGGTCACCCCGAGGAGATCATCCCGGCCGCCCTGTTCCTCGCCAGCCCGGCCGGATCCTTCACCAGCGGCGCCATCGTCCGTGTCGACGGGGGTCTGCAGATCGGCCAGTGAGCGGTGGGCACCCCTTCCGCGTCGGATCTGCCCCGTGTCGCGGGGCAGATCCGACAAAGAACGGGTGCGGCCCGCCATTCCGGTCGAGCGCACCTCTAGCGTCTCGGCCGATGTGCCTCATCGTCGTGCTGTCGCGGGTCGTACCGGGCGCGCCGCTGATCGTGGGCGGCAACCGGGACGAGCGCTTCGAGCGGCCGGCCCGGCCCATGACGGTCCTACGGGAGGAGCCGCCCCGCACCCTCGGGGGTCGCGACCTCAAGGCCGACGGCACCTGGCTGGCCGTGAACGAAGCCGGCGTGGTGGCTGGGCTCACCAACCGGCCGGTACCGGGCGGACCGGACGCCACCAAGCGCTCCCGCGGCGCGTTTCCGCTGGCGCTCACCTCCCGATCGACGGCGGCGGAGGCCGTCGAGGCCTTCGCCAAGGAGACCCGCCCCGACGAGTACAACGGCGCCTGGCTCCTGGTGGGCGACCGGACCTCGCTGTTCAGCGTGGAGCTGGCCGGCTCGGGCGAGGTCCAGGTGGTGGAGCTGCCGCCCGGCGTCTACGTCCAGGAGAACCGGGCCATGAGCGCGCCCTCGAACAAGGCCGACCACGTCCGAGGTCTGCTGGCCGGCATCGAGTCGATGGGCCAGGCCGAGGCGGTGGAGCGGCTCCGGGCCGTCCTGGCCGACCACCAGATACCGCCCGCGGAGCCCGCCGCGGAGGAGCCGACGGTCGAGGAGGTCCCGGGCGAGGCCGCTCCCGCAGAATCGCCCGTGGTCGCCGAGGACGGCACGGGGGTCTCCCCCGCCGACGGGTCGGCCGCGGAGGAGGAGCCGAGAAAGCCGCCACCGCCCGAGGTGCGGGCGGCCTGCGTGCACATCGAGGAGTTCGGCACCCGCTGGTCTGGCGTGGTGGTGGTCCCGTCCGACCCGACCCTGCACCCCGATCTGCGCTACTCCGATGGACCGCCCTGCCGCCGGCCCTACATCGGCACCAGACCGCTCTGGGGCTGACCGGCGACCGGGATCCCGCCGCCTGCCACGGGCAGTGTTGTGGTGCTTCGGCGGTATCGGGGGGAGAATCGCTCGCAATGACCGTCGTGCATCGCGTCCTCCCGCCCGAACCCGTCGTCGACCTCGCCGATCACCTCCGCCGTCGCGGGGGCGAGGGGCTGGCCCGAGCCCGGCAGCTCACCCCCGACGAGCTCATCGCCGAAGTCGCCCAGTCAGGCCTGCGGGGACGCGGTGGGGCCGGGTTCCCGACCGGGATCAAGTGGCGGACCGTGCGTGACTACGCGTCGAGCACCGCGCACACGTCGGTCGTGGTGAACGCCGCCGAGGGCGAGCCCGGGACGTTCAAGGACCGGACCCTCCTGCGCATGAACCCCTACGAGGTGATCGAAGGCGCCCTGATCGCCGCCCGGGCGGTCGGCGCCGACCAGGTCGCGTTCGGGCTCAAGGCGTCGTTCGGCCCCGAGCTGGCCCGGCTGCGGACGGCCATCGCCGAGGTGACCGACGCCGGGTGGGCCGAGGGGGTCGAGCTGGACGTGTTCGAGGGACCGAACGAGTACCTCTACGGCGAGGAGACGGCCCTGCTCGAGACGCTGGACGGGCGCTACCCGTTCCCCCGGCTGGCGCCGCCGTACCGGCGGGGCCTGCACGAAGTGGTCGAGACCAGCCGGGATGTCGGGACGGGCAGCAACCTGTCCGCCCACGTGGAGATGGCCGGACCCGGCGGTGAGGCGCCGCCCACGCTGGTCGACAACACCGAGACCCTGGCCAACATCCCGCGCATCATCGCCCGGGGCGCGGCGTGGTTCCGCACCGAGGGCACCGAGCAGTCGCCCGGCACCATCGTCTGCACGGTGACGGGCTCGACCGATCACCACGGGGTGGCCGAGGTGCAGATGGGCACCCCCCTGCGGGAGGTGATCGACGTCATCGGCGGCGGACCCCGGCCGGGTCGCCGAATCACGGCCGTGCTCTCCGGCGTGTCGAACGCGCTGATCCCGGCGTCGCAGCTCGACACGCCCGTCACCTACGAGGACCTGGCCGCCATCGGCAGCGGCCTCGGCTCGGCCGGCTTCGTTGTGTTCGACGACACCGACGACCTGGTCGCCGCTGTCGCCGGTGTCTCGCGCTTCCTGGCCGTCGAGTCGTGTGGGCAGTGCACCCCTTGCAAGCAGGACGGACTGGCCCTGGCCGGGCTCCTGGAGGCCGTGTCCCGGTCGACGGCGGGCGAGCGGGAGATGGACGAGATCCGCCGACGCCTGGACTCGGTCGCCTACGGGGCCCGGTGCTTCCTCGCCACGCAGCAGCAGGTGGTGGTGACCAGCCTGCTCGACCGCTACCCGGAGGCGCTGGCCGGCCATCTCGACGGTTCGGCACCAGGCGTCGCCCCGACGGAGGTGGCCGAGATGGTCGACCTGATCGAGGGTCAGGCGACCATCGACGAACGCCACCGCCACAAGCAGCCCGACTGGAGCTACGACGAGGTCGATTCCGGTCAGTCGCCAGCCGACCGGTTCGACGAGCACCGCAGCCCGGAGCCGCTCCCCGAAGGCTGAACCCGAGATCCAGCGGCATGCCGCCTTGGGCCGCCACCTGTCCAGGTGCGACGCGACTTGGCACGGTGTGCTAATCCTTCAGCCACCACGGGAGGGGGAACCGCTGAAGACGCCACGTTTCGACTACCACGCGCCGGAGACGCTCGAGGAGGCCCTGGCGCTGCTGGCTGAGCACGGCGACGAGGCCAAGCTCCTGGCCGGGGGCCAGAGCCTCGTGCCGCTGCTGGCCATGCGCCTGGCCCGCCCGGCCCAGCTCGTCGACCTGGGCAAGGTCGCGTCGCTCGACGGGCTCCAGATCGACGACGGCCACGTGTCGGTCGGCGCCATGGTGCGTGAGCGCACCGTCGAGCGCTCCGCCGTCGTCGCCGAACGGGTGCCGGTTCTGACCGAGGCGCTCCCCTACATCGGTCACGTCGCCATCCGCAACCGCGGCACGATCGGGGGCAGCCTGGCCCACGCCGACGCCTCGGCCGAGCTGCCGGCCGTCGCCATCGTGACCGAGGCGACGATGGTGGTGCGCCGTGCCTCGGGCGAGCGCACCGTCGACGCCGCCTCGTTCTTCCTCGGCCACTTCACCAGCGCACTGGAAGACGACGAGTGCCTGGTGGAGATCCGCTTCCCGTCCACGGCCCCGGGTGTCGGTTGGGCCTTCGAGGAGGTGGCCCGCCGCCACGGCGACTTCGCCATCGTCGGGACGGCCGCCATGGTGGCGCTCGACGGGGCCGGCGCCGTCGCCGGAGCCCGCATCGCCCAGATGGGCGTCGGCGACCGGGCCGTGCGGGCCGGCGAGGCCGAAGCTGCGCTGGTCGGCGCCACCCCCACCCCCGAGGTGATCGCCGACGCCGCTCGCGAGGCGACGGCCGGCCTGGAACCCGCGTCCGACATCCATGGCTCCTCGGAGTTTCGGCGCCACCTCGCCACCGTCTCCGTTCGGCGGGCCCTGACCAGAGCGGTCGAGCGAGCTGGAGGCACACGATGAGCACCGAACGGTCCATCGGGTTGACGGTGAACGGGACGCCATGGTCGGGCGAGGTCGACGTGCGGACGACGCTGGCCGACCTCCTCCGGGGCGAGCTGGCCCTCACGGGCACCCACCTCGGGTGCGAGCACGGCGTGTGCGGCGCCTGCACCGTGCTGGTCGAAGGCGCCGCCGCCCGGTCGTGCCTGATGCTGGCCGTCCAGGCCGACGGGGGCGAGGTGGTCACCGTCGAGGGCCTGGCCGACGGCGAGGTGCTGCACCCCGTCCAGCAGGCCTTCTGGGAGAGCTTCGCCTTCCAGTGCGGCTTCTGCACGCCCGGATTCGTGATGTCGGCGGTGGCGCTCCTGCGGGAGAACCCCGACGCCGACGAGGCCGAGGTGCGCGAGACGCTCTCGGGCAACGTCTGCCGGTGCAGCGGCTACCAGACGATCGTGGAGGGCGTGCTGTTGGCCGGTCGGAAGGTTCGTGACGAAGGGGCAGTGCTGTGACGGACACCGTCGAAGAACCGGCCATCGGCGCCCGCAGCGTCGGAGCCCGGGTCAAGCGGGCCGAGGATCCCCGGATCCTCACCGGCCGGGGGCGCTACATCGACGACGTCACGCTTCCGGGCATGCTCCACGCCGCCTTCATGCGCAGCGTCGTGCCCCATGGCCGACTCCTGGCGGTCGACACCTCGGAGGCGTTGGCGTTGCCGGGCGTGGTGGCGATCTACACCGGTGCCGACATCGCCGCCCGCACCACGGCCTGTCACGCCGGCTCGGTGGTGGGCATGAACATGATGCCGGGCCTCGCCTCCCCCGCCTTCCACGGCCTGGCCACCGACCGCGTCCGCTTCGTGGGCGACCCCATCGCGCTGGTGGTGGCCGAGAGCCGCTCCATCGCCGAGGACGCCATCGAGCTGATCGTCGAGGACTACGAGCCGCTCGACCCGATCGTCAGCTACGAGGACGCCCTCGATCCGGCCAAGCCGGCGATCTTCGAGGACATCGGCGACAACATCGCCATGCGGGGCGAGATGGTCATCGGCGACATCGACGCCGCCTTCGCCAAGGCCGACCGCGTCATCCGGGCCAGCGTCCACGTCCACCGCCACTCCCCCGTCCCCATGGAGGGACGGGGCACGATCGCCAGCTGGGACGCCGACGCCGACCAACTCACGATCCACTCTTCGACCCAGTCGCCCCACATGATCCGCATGCTGATCTCGCCTCAGATCGACGTGCCGATGGAGAAGATCCGGGTCATCTCCGGTGACGTGGGTGGTGCCTTCGGTCTCAAGACCGGCCTGTTCCGGGAGGACGTGGCCCTGGCCGCCGCCAGCATCGACCTCGGCCGGCCCGTGAAGTGGATCGAGGACCGCATCGAGCATCTCTCCTCGGCCGGCCAGGCCAGGGAGGAGATGGCAGACATGGAGGTGGCCGTGACGAACGACGGCCTCCTGCTCGCCGTGCGGATGGACGTGAAGCTCAACTCCGGCGCCTACCCCTGCGACCCGTTCCCCGGCGCCATGTATGCCGGCTCGGTGAGCGGCTCGTTCCAGGGCCCCCTCAAGATCGAGGCCATCGCCGCCACCACCACCGCCGTCTTCTCCAACAAGGCGACCTACGTCGCCTACCGGGGGCCGTGGGCCACGGCCGACTTCATGCGGGAGCGCCTGCTGGACATCGTCGCCCGCGAGCTCGACCTGGAGCCGATCGACGTCCGCCGCCGCAACTACGCGGTGCGGGACGAGCCGCCCCTGACCATGCTCACCGGCCAGAGCCTCGACGGGATCACCATCCACGAGCAGCTCGAACAGGCCGCCGAGATCATCGACTGGCCGGCGTTCCGGCGCCGGCAGGCCACCGCCCGGAGCGAGGGCCGCTACCTCGGACTCGGAATCGCCGCCTACCTCGAGTCGGCGCCAGGACCCCGCAACCCCGAGACCGACGACCAGGCCGGCGGGATCATGGGCCCCGAGCACACCATCGTGTCGGTCCTGCGGGACGGGTCGATCGACATCGTCACCCAGCAGCATCCGCACGGACAGGGCCACGAGACCACCCTGGCCCAGGTCGCGTCCGACGAGCTGGGCGTGCCCTTCGAACGCATCCACGTCCGCTACGGCGACACCGACATCACGCCGGTGGCCCTGGTCGCCACCGGAGGCAGCCGGGCCGCCACCATGGCCAACGGCGCCGTGCTGCACGGGGCTCGGGAGCTGCGGGGCAAGATCGTGTCCGTCGCGTCCGACCTGCTCGAGGCCAGCGTCGACGATCTCGAGATCGTCGACGGCACGGTCAGCGTGCGGGGGACGCCAGGCATCGGGTTGCCCCTCGACGAGATCGCCCGCATCGTGGAAGAGGAGCCCGAGCGGGTGGCCGAGGGGACCGAGCTGGTCGTGAACCGCGCCTTCCACGGAGGCCGAGGCGGCTGGTCGGGTGGCACCCACTGCTGCGTGGTGGAGGTCGACGTCGAGACCGGCCTGGTGAGCGTCGAGCGCTACGTCGTGGTGGAGGACTGCGGCGTACCGGTCAACCCGGCCATCGTCGAGGGCCAGATCCGGGGCGGGGTGACCCAGGGGATCGGCGCCGTCCTGCTTGAGCACGCCGCCTACGGCGAGGACGGCGAGCTCCTCTCCAGCACGTTCATGGACTACCTCCTCCCCACCACCACCCTGGTCCCCAACTTCGAGATCCACCACGTCCAGTCCATCCTGCGCGACCCGGACGTCAACTTCCGGGGCGTGGGCGAGGGCGGGATGATCGTGGCCCCGGCCACGGTCACCAACGCCATCGAGGACGCGCTGGCGACGCTGGGCGTGCGGGTCCGCGACCAGCACCTCTCCCCCGCCAAGATCCTGGAGCTGCTCGGCACTGTCACCGGCTGATCCGCCGGCTCGGCTCAGCGGACGATCGTGACGGTGTTCGACTCGGCCTCGGCCAGGGTCGTGGCCACCAGGGTCGACGCCCGCGCCGCGAACCTGCCGTTGTAGTTGCGGCGCCCTCTACGGCCCGAGAGGGCGCTGATCTTCACTGCCACGGCGAAGCGACCCTGACCGTCCGTCTTCGTGCTGACCGTCGACGTCGACCCGGGGTCGTCGAGGTCCCAGACCTCGACGATGATCCGCTCGCCCTGTTGCGCCTGAGCGGCCACGCCGCGGACGCCGATCGTGGTCTTGTCCGAGCCCTCCTTGTCCTCGCCCAGCTCGATCCTGGTGGCCCGCTTCGGGGTGACACGGGCGAGGATCCCGCCGATGGGGCGGAACGTCGATCCTGGCAGGTCGCCGGTCGACAGCGCCTCGTCGTACTGCCGCTCGAGGTAGCCGCTGATCGAGACGGGCGCGCTGCTCGGGGCCTCCCGCCCCTTGTCGATGTAGGCGCTGACGTCCATGAAGGGGACCACCACCAGCGGGAACACCCGCTCCTCGTGAGCGTCGAGCTGGACCCAGAGGTGGGGGAAGTGGACCCGGTAGCCCCTCGGTACGTGCTTCAGCG
>DASXLH010000287.1:0-4152 GCA_036496335.1 Acidimicrobiales bacterium | reverse complement strand
CTGCGCAGCCTCGGTCTCACCGGCGACGAGGGGATCGGTGCGGCCTTCCCCGAGATCGACGACCTCGCCGCCGGCTGCCGCTTCCGCGACTGCGCCCACGGCACCGAGCCGGGTTGTGCGGTGATGGCCGCGATCGCCGACGGCACGCTCGACCCCGCTCGCCTGGCCAGCTACCGGAAGCTGACGGCGGAGATGGCGGCCGTGGCCCGGCGGACCGACCCGCTGCTGCGCAAGGCAACCCTCTCCGAGTGGAAGGCGAGGATCAAGGCCGCCAAGGCGGAGGCGAGGCGCAAGGGTCGTTAGGGGCTCGACGAGCCGACGCTCGTCGAGCCCGGGGCACCGGTCAGGTCAGGCCTTGGCGGGCGAGGAAGTCGAGCGCCACGTCCGCCACCTCGCGCCAGCCGCTGTCGATCGTGAGGGAGTGGCCCCGGCCCGGGATCTCCTTGATCTCCGTGGGGGCGGTGGCGTGCTTGTAGCGCTTGAACGAGGCGTTGGCGATCTTCCACGGAACGGTGTGGTCCTCCTCGCCGGAGATGATCAGCAGCGGACCGCGGTTGGCGTTGTGGGTGTCGACGCTCGCCTCGGTCTGCGGGTTGAAGTTGGCGAACGCCGCCTGGAACAACGGCGTCCCGGCTCCTGGCACCGGATACTTCTCGTAGAGCTCGTGGGCCTCCGTCTCGGAGACGGCGTTGGCGAAGGCGTACCGGAACTGCTCGAACGAGAGCGCGACCGCCTTCTTCTTGTTGCGGGGATCGCCCAGCACCGGGAAGGCCGACTTGAGGGCCGAGAAGGGCAGTGGCAGCACGCCGCGGAACGGCGCCGGGTCGATGGCCACGGACCCGGCGGCGAGGCCCTGACCGGCGAGCTTCTGGGTGATGAGGCCGCCGAAGGAGTGCCCGATCACGACCGGCTTGCGGTCGAGCATGCCGATGGCGGCGCCGTAGGCGGCGGTGACGTCGCCGACGCTCTTGCCGGCGAACGTGTCGGGGCGGGCCTTGGCCTCCTCCACGGTCTTGGGGTCGTCGGGCCAGCCGGGGGCGAGGGTGGCGTAGCCCTTCTCCTCGAACAGCTCCCGCCACGGGTCCCAGCTGGACGCCAACAGCCACAGCCCGTGGACGAACACGACGGGCTGTTTCCCGGAGCTGTTGGCGGCGTCGATCTCCTGCTGGTCGGCATCGGTGGGTGCCATGGGACGACCTCGTTCTCGTGTCGGCGGAGCGGCTGGCGATCGAGGTCGTCGACACACGCCCCCGGATCGTTGCCGCCGGATGTTAGGGCGCCCGGCGACGCCCTCGTCCCGGCCGGCAGCGCTAGAGGATGTCGGCCCGACGGCCGAGGACACAGAACTCGTTGCCCTCCGGGTCGGCCAGGACCACCCAGGGTTGCTCGCCCTGGCCGACGTCGACCGGGCGGGCGCCGAGCCCGATGAGCCTGGCCACCTCCTCGTAGCGGTCGCACCCCACCGGGCTCACGTCGAGGTGGACCCGGTTCTTGACCGACTTCTCCTCCGGGACCCGGACGAAGACGACGGGCATGTCGGGGAACGGAGCACCCGAGGCGGACATCCAGCGGGCCTCGCCGTTCTCGTGCACCTCCCACCCGAGCACTCCCGCCCAGAACGAGGCGACCCGGTCGGGATCGCGGCAGTCGACGACGATCTCACGGAGGACGGCTCCCATCCGCCCGATCGTAGGAGACGGGCCAGCCGACCCGCCGGGGCGGCGGCGGGCGTACCGCTAGGGGGCGGGGCGGTTCCAGGGTTGGTCGGGGGCGAAGATGTCGACCAACGGCTGGTCGGCAGGCCAGCTCCGGTACAGGAACGACGGGAGCCCCTCGGCCGGCGGTCGCACGCGGCGGGCGCGTACGAAGAGGTACTGCCCCAGGTCGTCCAGCCGACCGCGCAGCAGCGGGGCCAGGGGGGACATCAACGGGTGCTGTTCGTACGACTCGGGACGGGAGTCGGCGGTGAACGAGACCTCCTCGGCGAAGCCGGCGAAGCGCAACAGGTGCACCAGCTCGTGCCGTGTGTACTCGCGGTTGTGACGGCCGTAGGGGCCGTAGCCGGAGTAGGGGTCGAACACGTTCGATCCTTCGACCAGTGACAGGACGTTTCCGAGTCGAGCCACGTTCGGGGTGGTGAGGATCAGTACGCCACCCGGCTCGAGGACCCGGTTGATCTCCGCCAGAGCGTGCAGCGGATTCATCAGCAGGTGTTCGATGATCTCGCAGAACAGCACGACGTCGAACGACGCGTCTGCGTAGGGGAACGGATCGTTCTCCATGTTGAAGTGCGCACTCCGGAGCGTCCACTGGTCAGCGGCACCGTCCACCGACCCGAACGACACCGACTGCTCCATCTCCGTCCGGTCGTCGCCGAAGTAGTTCGCGAGCTCGACGTCGAGCTCGGTGTGGCGGCGGAGGAGCCAGGTCAGGAAGTAGGGGTTCGCGCCCAGCTCGAGCGCCCGCCCGCGCTCGTCCCGCACCAGGCCCCAGGTGTGCAGGAAACGCCCGAAGGCCTCTTCGATGTAGCCGGCGAGCTCGTCGGGCGAGCCGTTGTCGACACGAATGGTGCCCATCTCCCGCCGGAGATCGCCCTCCGTCGTTCCAGCCGGCAGCGGGAGGGGTACGACCGGGAAGGCGACGTCCCGCGCTCCGAGGGCTCGAACGCTCCGCGCCACGGTGTCCCTCAGCACCGTGCACCACCGACCATCTCGGTCACCCTAGGGCCGCATCGACGGCGGCTCCGGAACCTGGACACTCTGTCGGAGGTCGGCATGGACGGCCCGCCCTGCCGTCGTGGGTGGCGGACGGTCGTTCCTCCCGCGGTGGTGGGCCGAGAATCGCCGGGACCTACGCGAGCACCTCGGCCAGGCCGTGGCGGATGACCATGGCCTCACCGGAGACGGCCTCGAAGGCGAGGAGGTGGGCGCCGTCGGCGGTGATGCCGGCGTCGTACTCGAAGACCTCGAGCGGGTGGCCGGGGAAGACCGGGGCGGCGAAGCGGACCGCCATGCGACGGAGCCGGGTCGGGTCACCGTCGGCCCCGATCTGCACCGCGGCGCGGCTGCACATGGCGAAGGTGCAGAGGCCCTGCATGAACTTGCTCGGGAAGCCGACGCGTCGGGCCATCTCGTCGTGGACGTGCATGGGCGCGTGGTCGGTGGACGAGCCCGCGTAGCGGAAGCTCTGGTCGCGGTCGACGGGGATCACCAGCGAGCCGATCGGCTTCGAGCGGGCCTCCTCCGGGAAGGTGTGGTCGGCCAGCGGGGGACCGACCTCGTCGACCTCGCCCTTGATGTGGAACGTCGACCACAGGTGCTCGACGTAGGGCTGGTCGTCCTCGTCGGTCACCAGGATCCGGCAGGTCGTGATGGCACCGCCCTTGGTGTTGGTGGCGCTCGAGATGGCGCCCGTCACCCGCACGAAGTCCCCGGCCCGCAGGACGCGGTGGATCACGAGGTCGTGCTCGCCGTGGACGCCCCCGGTGGCGCCTCGCACCGCCCCCGGCGGCACCGAGAGGCGGTTTGCCTCGCCCAACAACGCCAGGCCGAGGGACACCGTGAAGACGGGAGGCACGATGCCCTGATCGAGGTAGGCCGGGTTGGGGTCGTTGGTGGCGAGGGCGTAGGCGGCGGCGTGGTCGGCGTCGATGGTGGTCTCGACGGGGCCGGCCACGGGGCCGAGCTGGATGGTGGGATCAGTCACGGCCGGGGATCGTAAGAGAGAGGGGGTCGATCGGTCCTCCCGGTCCGATCGACCCCCTCTCGTCACGCGCTGGCGCTCACACTGCGGGCTGGTGGGGCCGGCGGTGTCGCGGCCGTCAAGCCGGCTTGCAGGTGTAGATCTGGTCCGTCGTCTTCACCGCCTCGACCTTCTGGTTGTTCCACTTGTAGAGAAACGTGCACAGCACCTGAGGGTTCGGCTTCGTGCCGTCGCTGAAGGTCAGGGGCGGAGCCACGCCGCCGAGGGTCTCGCCCTTGAACTGAGAGAGTCCCCGGATGACGTCCGCGCTGGCGACGGTGGCGGTCGGGGTCATCCCGGCGTTGTTGATCGCCTTGGCGAAGGCGACCCCGCCGGACCAGCCTTGGCACAGGGTGGCCGTGGCGTTGGGGTAGTCGGCGCCGCCCGGCGTCCAGCTCGGGTGGTACTGCT
>DASXLH010000286.1:0-3176 GCA_036496335.1 Acidimicrobiales bacterium | reverse complement strand
GTAGAACTCCGCTGACGAGTCGAGGTTGTGGTTGTAGGCGTAGAGGCCGGCCTCTTCCAGGCGGCGGGCCTGGTCGGCGTCGAGCATCCCGAGGGTGGCGCACACCTCGAGGCCGGTGTCGGCCACCCCTCGGACGATGTCGAGCACCCGGTCGAACTGGGCGTTGTCCTTCACCTCCCGCCACGCCGCCCCCATGCACAGGCGGGTGACGCCGTTGGCCTTGGCCCGGCGGGCGATCCGCAGGACGTCGTCCTTCGCCATCAACGGCTCGACCTTCAGGCCGGTGTCGTTGTGGACGGACTGGGAGCAGTAGGCGCAGTCCTCGGGGCACGCGCCCGTCTTGATCGAGACGAGCTGGTTGACCTGCACCTCGGCCGGGTCGTGGAAGCGACGATGCACGTCGCCCGCCACGCGGATGAGCTCCACCAGGGGGAGCTCGAAGATGGCCCGCACCTCGTCGAGGGTCCAGTCGGAACGGGGCTCGGCGCCGGCCGCGGTCAGGGGCTCGATGGAGAAGGCCATGGTCCGGGGATCGTACCGAGCATCGGCTCGGGCCCCGTTCCAGGCGGTCAGGGGACGGGGGTGGCGGCCGACCAGGCCTGGTCCAGGAGTTGGCCGAGGATCTCCGGCGGTTGGGCGCCGGAGACGGCCAGCCGGCCGTCGGCGACGAAGAAGGGCACGCCGTTGACGCCGAGGCGCCGGGCGGTGTCGATGTCGGCCCGGACCGCGTCGGCATAGGCGTCCCCGGCCAGCACGGCGTCGACCTCGTCCCCGTCCAGGCCCACGTCGAGCGCCGTCCTTCGCAGGGTGTCGGCGTCGCCGATGGGCTCGCCGTCGGTGAAGTAGGCCCGCCCGAGGCGGTCCTTCAGCTCGCGCTGGTGCCCTCGTTCCAAGGCGAGGTGCAGGAGCCGGTGGGCGTCGAAGGTGTTGCCCCGCTGCACCGAGTCGAAGCGGAAGTCGAGTCCCCGATCGGCAGCCAGGCTCACGATGCGGGCCTGCTGGGCCCGCATCTCGCTCACGGACCGGCCGTACTTCTCCGCCAGGCGCTCGACGTGGCTCCCGGCCGGCTCGGACACCGCCTGGGGATCGAGCTGGAAGGAGTGCAGGACCACCTCGACCTCGTCGGCGTGCTCGAAGCGCGACAGCGCGACGTCGAGGTTCGCCAGGCCGATGTGGCACCACGGACAGACCACGTCGGACCAGACATCGATGCGCATATGGGGTTCAACGCCTCCGTGCCGCCGGGTTGTTCCCCGCTGACCCGGGCGACCGGGCACGCCAAGGTCAGGCCAAGGTTGGCCCATGGCGGCCGGCGTACACCGAGGAGGAGGTCGTGACAGGCGACCATCCGACGCTCGGCACGCGAGCACGAACCCGAGGAGGGAACATGGCTGGTCTCGTTCGCAAGAGCCTCGACGCACCCGAGGAGACTCGACCGTTCGAGGGCGACACGGGTCAGCTCGAGTTGGTGAACCTGGACGCCGGCGCCGTCGGTCGAGCCACGTTCCAGCCCGGCTGGCGGTGGTCGCAGCACGTCAAGCCCATCGCCAAGACGGACAGCTGCCAGGCTGCGCACATGGGCTACTTCGTCTCCGGCCGCATGAAGGTGGTCATGGACGACGGCGAGGAGATGGAATTCGGACCCGGTGACTTCGCCGTCATGGCTCCTGGCCACGACGCCTGGATCATGGGGGACGAGCCGTGCGTGGTGGTCGACTGGCAGGGCTTCGCCGACTACGCGAAGCGCTGAGTCTCCGGTCGGCTCGCGTCCGGGGGTCGCCGCCCGAGCTCCGAAACTGGGCGATGCATCGTCCGAGGCGTTCATACGCTGCGAAGTGCGGCGGCGACGGGCGTGACCGAAGGACGACGAGACATGCACTTCGACCTCGATGGGGTCGCTCGCTCCTGGAGCGAGGACGGCTACGCGATCCTGCCCGCCTACCTCTCCGAGGCCGAGCTGGCCCCGGCCGTGGCGGAGATCCCGATCCTCTATCCGACGGCCGACGAGTACCACGACCGGGTGGACCCTGGGCGGAACCAGCGCTTCGAGGACGAGTTCGGTGGGATCGACGACTTCCCCTTCGTCAGCAACGCGCTGAGCCTCCTGGCCCTGCACCCGCGGCTCATCGACCTGGCCGAGCGGCTGCTCGGAACGGACGACCTGCGGGTGTACTCGATCGAGGCGTGGGCCAAGTTCACGGGCGCCGCCGACTACGACCAGGAGCTCCACCGCGACTACCTGGGGGCATCCCTCCTGGTCCCGAGCGTCGACCCGAGGTTCGGGCAGGTCGAGATGTTCCTCTACCTCGTCGACGTGCCGGCCGAGCTGGGCCCGCCGGCGTTCGTGCCCCTCCGCCACACCGCCGATCTGCCGATGATCCCCAACTGGTTCCCGCGCGAAGAGGATGGCCGACGAGATCCCGACCGGCCGACGTGGATCTCGCCGACCGCCCGGCCGGACCTCTACGAGCACGAGGTGGGGGCCGCCGGCCCGGCCGGGACCGTCACCGCCTACAGCAACCGGACGTTCCACCGGGGCACGCAACTGCGTTCTCCGCGGGGAGCCCGCTACACCCTGCACGTCAACTTCCGGACGGCGGCGAGTGAGTGGCAGAGCCGGCACTCCTGGCTCCGACACGTGAGAACACCGGGTTGGGAGGCGTTCGTCGTGCACGCATCGCCCCGCCAGCTGGCGCTCGTGGGTTGGCCGCCGCCCGGCCACGACTTCTGGACGGCGGAAACGCTCGACGGTGTCCAGCAGCGCTACCCCGGCCTCGACCTGGCGCCCTGGCGGATCGCCTCTCGTTGAGGCGCGAGCCGGCGTGCGGCTACGTCGACGAGATCGTCTCGATGACGCACCTCGGACCGGGGGCGGTTGCCAGGCGATGGTCACTCTGCATCTGCGCCCTCGGCAGGACTCGAACCTGCGCCACCGGCTCCGGAGGCCGGTGCTCTATCCGCGGAGCTACGAGGGCGGGGGTTGTTCGAAAGGTGGTGCGAAACCCCCTGATGAAGCTCGGCGATGCTAGCGGACGGGCTCTTGAGGCCCTGATTGAGCCCATCCCATGGCCAACCGTCCGGCCCGCCGCCGTCTAGGGCGGCGTTGGGGGTCAGGCGGCGTTGGCGATGGCGCGACGGTGCCGGGCCAGGGCGAGGGAGTTGACGCCGAGGGCGTA
>DASXLH010000285.1:0-2724 GCA_036496335.1 Acidimicrobiales bacterium | reverse complement strand
CGTCGAGGGCAGGTGGGGAAGCCGGGTCGGCCGGCACGACCCAGGCCACCACCCGCTGTCCCCACTCCGGGTCGGGCCGGCCGGCCACGCCCACCTCGGCCACGCCGGCGACGGTGGCCAGCACCGGCTCGACTGCCTCGGGCCAGACCTTCTCGCCGCCGGTCACCACCACGTCGCCGATCCGGCCCAGCACCGAGACCGTCCCGTCGTCGGCCACCGACCCGGCGTCGCCGGTGGCCAGCCAGCCGTCGGCGTCGAGGGGGCTCGAGCCGTCGCGGTAGGCCCGCAGCAGCATGGGACCTCGCAGCTCCAGCTCGCCGTCGACGGCCCGCACCTCCACCCCGTCGAGCGGGAGGCCCTCGTAGACCACGCCGCTGCCGGTCTCCGTCATGCCGTAGGTGACGACGCAGTTGTCCGGGAGCTCGGCCGGGGGCGCCGATCCGCCCAGCACCACCGTCCGGAAGCGGCCGGCGTCCATGCGCTGGAGCTGCGTCGCCACCAGCGACACCAGCGTGGCCGCGCCGTCGTCGACGTCGAAGGTGAGCGGGGTGCTGGTGTGCAGGGCCCGCAGGACGACCGAGAGGCCGCCCACGTGGGCCAGCGGCAGGCACGACAGCCAACGGTCGGACTCGGGGTCGACGCCCAGCCGTCGGCTGGTCGCCTCGGCCGACGCCGCCACGGCGGCATGGGTCAGCACCACCCCCTTCGGCTCACCCGTCGTCCCGCTGGTGGCGACCACCAGGGCGTCCTCCGGTTCAATCGCACGGTCGAGCTCCATGGCGTCGAGCAGGGCCCGCCGGGCCGGTCCGGGGAGGCGGGGGTCGACGGGCAGCACGGCGTCGCCGTCGGCCCAGCTCGAGCGCAGCCCGGCCACGAAGGCGGGACCGCCGGCGGCGTCAAGGGGGACGAGACGACGCACGGACCTATTGTCGTCGGCCGTGCCCGTGAACTGGCAGCCGAGTGGCGATTGGACCGACATCCGCTACGAGACGGCGGAGGTGCTGCCCTCGGGGGAGCGCGTCGCCAAGCTCACCATCGACCGGCCGGAGGTGCGCAACGCCTTCCGTCCCCAGACGGTGATCGAGCTGATGCGGGCTTTCGAGATCGCCCGGGAGGATCCTCTGGTGGGGGCAGTGATCCTCACCGGGCAGGGGCCGGACGCCTTCTCCTCCGGCGGCGATCAACGGGTGCGCGGCGAGAGCGGCTACCTGGGCGACGACGAGCAGGCCCGCCAGGGCGTGGGCCGCTTCCACGTGACCGACCTGCACGTGCAGATCCGCCGTCTCCCCAAGCCGGTGGTGGCCATGGTCGCCGGCTACGCCATCGGCGGCGGTCACGTGTTGCACCTCGTCTGCGACCTCACCATCGCCGCCGACAACGCCCGCTTCGGCCAGACCGGGCCCCGGGTCGGCTCCTTCGACGGCGGGTTCGGGGCGTCGCTCCTGTCTCGGCAGGTCGGGGCCAAGAAGGCCAAGGAGATCTGGTTCCTCTGCCGTCAGTACGACGCCACCCAGGCGCTCGACATGGGTCTGGTCAACACCGTCGTCCCCCTGGATCGGCTCGAGGAGGAGACCCTCGACTGGTGCCGCGAGATGCTGGCCCTGTCGCCGTGGGCGCTGCGACTGCTCAAGCTGAGCTTCCACGCCGAGGAGGACGGCCTGGCCGGCATCCAGCAGTTGGCCCACGACACCAACCTCCTCTTCTACGGGTCGGAGGAGGCCGCCGAGGGGCGCGACGCCTACAAGGAGAAGCGCCAGCCGGACTTCTCCCGCTTCCCTCGTCGTGCGTGACATGACGGGGACGCTCCGGTGAACCGCTGGGTCCTGGGGGCGCGGCCTCGGACGCTGCCGGCGGCGGTGGTTCCGGTGGTGGTGGGCACGGCCGCCGCCGTCGGGGGTCCGGGCGGCATCACCTGGTGGCGGGCCGGCGCGGCGATGGTGGTGGCGCTGGCCGTCCAGGTGTTCACCAACTACCAGAACGACTACGCCGACGGCGTCCGGGGCACCGACGACCACCGGGTCGGCCCGGTTCGGCTGGTGGCCGGCGGTCTGGCCACCGCCAAGCAGGTGCGGACGGCATCGCTGGTGGCGGCGGTGGTGGCGGGCCTGGCCGGGCTGGCATTGGCCATCGCCGTGAACCCGGTGCTGCTGCTGGTCGGCGCCGCTTCGTTGGCGGCCGGCTACTTCTACACCGGGGGCCCTCGGCCCTACGGCTACGCCGGCTACGGCGAAGCGTTCGTGTTCGTCTTCTTCGGCCTGGTGGCCACGGTCGGGTCGGCCTACGTCCAGTCCGAGCAGATCACCCTGCTGGCGGTGGTGGCGGCGGTGCCCGTCGGCCTGCTCGCCACCGCCCTGCTGGTGGTCAACAACCTGCGGGACATCCCGACCGACTCCGTGACCGGGAAGCGCACGCTGGCGGTGCGGCTGGGCGACCGTCGGATCCGGAGCCTGTACGCCGGGCTCCTGGTCGTGGCCTTCGCCTCGCTGCCGCTGCTCGCCATCGGCCGCCGGCCCGCCCTGCTGGGTCTGTTGGCCATCCCCTTCGCCCTCCGACCGCTGCGCACCGTGGCCAGGGGTGCCCTCGGCCCGGCCCTCGTGCCCGTGCTCGGCGACACCGGCCGGCTGCAGCTGATCTTCGGGATCCTCCTGGGCGCGGGCCTGGCGCTCGGCGGATGAACGCGCCCCCTCGCCGTCCTTCTGTGTCGGATCTGCCCCGCCAGACGGG
>DASXLH010000284.1:0-2213 GCA_036496335.1 Acidimicrobiales bacterium | reverse complement strand
ATGACCGCGTTCGAGGAGCGACCGCACTCGCCCTATTTCGGGTCGGCCGACGCCACCCCGCTGTTCGTGGTGCTGCTCGACGAGTACGAGCGGTGGACCGGCGACACCAAGCTGGTCCGCGAGCTCGAGGACGAGGCCCGCGCCGCCCTGCACTGGATCGATGCCTACGCCGATCTCCAGGGCAACGGCTACATCTCCTACCAGCGCCGCAACGAGGTGACCGGGCTCGAGAACCAGTGCTGGAAGGACTCGTGGGACTCGATCTCCTACCGCGACGGCACCCTTCCCGGCTATCCGCGGGCCACCTGTGAGCTCCAGGGCTACGCCTACGACGCCAAGGTTCGGGGGGCGAGGTTGGCCCGTGAGGTCTGGCACGACGCCGCGTTCGCCGACGACCTCGAGAAGCAGGCCGCCGACCTGAAGCGGCGCTTCAACCGCGACTTCTGGGTGGCCGACGACGAGTACTTCGCCATCGCCCTCGATGCCGACGGTCGCCAGGTCGACTCCCTCACCTCGAACAACGGGCACCTGCTCTGGAGCGGGATCGTCGACAAGTCGAAGGCCAAGGCGGTGGTGCGGCACCTGATGGGCGACCGGCTCTTCTCCGGATGGGGCATCCGCACCCTGGCGGTGGGGGAGAACCGGTACAACCCGATCGGCTACCACACCGGGGCGGTGTGGCCCTTCGACAACTCATTCATCGCCTGGGGACTCCGGCGTTACGGCTTCAAGGACGAGGCGGCCATTGTGGCGGCCGGGATCCTCGAGGCAGCCCAGTTCTTCGACGGCCGCCTCCCGGAGGCGTTCGGCGGCTACCCGAGGGCGGCGACGAACTTCCCCGTTCAGTACCCCACGGCCTGCAGCCCGCAGGCCTGGTCGACGGGCGCGCCGCTCCTGCTGCTGCGGACGA
This sequence comes from Acidimicrobiales bacterium, assembly GCA_036496335.1. Classification (GTDB taxonomy): domain Bacteria; phylum Actinomycetota; class Acidimicrobiia; order Acidimicrobiales; family CADCSY01; genus JAEKLB01. Next base: position 1,303 of record DASXLH010000284.1, on the reverse strand, counting down.
TGCTCGGGCTCGAACCGACGGACGACCATCTGGTGGTCGACGCCGCGCTGCCCATGACCATCGGTCACCTCGAGCTGCTCGACATCCCCGGCCGGTGGGGGCAGATCGACGCCTTCGGGCGAGGCCGGGTCGACACCTCGGGGCGGTCGCCGCGGCGACGCGCCCGGCGCTGAAGGATTGGACCGGCGGCGCGGCCCCGGCGGGTGACGGTAGGAAGGTCCGATGTCGACGGACGAGGACCAGACGGAGCTCGAGGACGCCCAAGGCCCGCTCCCGCGGCTCGGAAGGGCCCTGCGGGCCGTCCAGGACGGCGTCGCCAGCACCAAGGCGCCCCCGCAGGTGGCGGCGGAGGCGGCTGCCGCGCTGGAGCGGGTGGCGACACTCCTCGCGCCCTATCAATACGACGTCGAGACCGACCGATCGTGGGATGACATCGGGCGGGCCCGGGGCACCCGCACGATCGGGCCGGTCCTCACCGATGTCGTCTGCGACGGCCACCAATTGGAGGCGACCGTCCGGTTCACGCCCTTCTACCTCGGCGGCAACGGCGCCGCCCACGGCGGGACGCTGCCCCTGGTGTTCGACGAGGCACTGGCCCGCCTGACCAACTTCGACCGTGGCACCGGCCGGACCGCCTACCTCAACGTCACCTACCGGAGCGTGACGTTGCTGGGGCGGGACATCCGGGTCAAGGCCCACATCGAGCGCATCGACGGGCGGAAGCGCTACGCCGCCGGTGCCCTCTACGACGGCGACACCGTCACCGCCGAGGCCAGCGCCCTCTACGTGGAGCTCAGGCCCGGGAGCGCCTGACCGCGGCGCCCGGGCTCAGGCCTGGGCGATGCGCACGAGGTTGCCGGAGGGGTCGCGGAACGCACAGTCGCGGGCGCCCCAGGGCTGGGAGGTCGGCTCCTGGAGCACCTCGGCCCCGGAGGCCCGGACCTTCTCGAAGGTGGTGTCGAGGTCGTCGGCGCGGAAGATCGCGGCTTGGAGCGACCCCTGTGTCACGAGCGCCAGGAGGGCGTCCCCTTCGGTCTGCGAGCGACCGCCGTGCGGCTGGGACAGGACGATGTCGACATCCTGGCCGGGCGCGCCGACGGTGACCCAGCGGAAGCCGCCCGAGGCGACGTCGTTGCGGACCTCGAGGCCGAGAGCGTCACGGTAGAAGCCGAGCGCGGCGTCGGGGTCGTGGACGGGGATGAACATGGAGGACACGGTGATCGTCATGTGACGACCGTACGAGCGCCGACCGGACGACGGCTTCTCCGTTCCTGCTCGGTGCCGGGGCGGGTCGGCTGCCCCG
>DASXLH010000283.1:0-10191 GCA_036496335.1 Acidimicrobiales bacterium | reverse complement strand
ACCGTCGGTCCTCGCTCATGCCGCTTCCTCCTCGTCGCCGGAGGGACCCGGCACGTCGTCGACGAGCAGGGCGTCCGGACGGATGCCGAGAGCGGTCCGGAGCTGGTTGACGTCGAGATCGGCCAGCGAGCTCGACTTCGGCAACACGACGTCGGCGATGTGGCGCTTGCCGGCGACGACCTCCTCGACCCGCTCGTCGACCGTCCCCGGGCACACCAGCCGGTGCGACACCACCGTGCGGGTCTGGCCGATCCTCCAGGCACGGTCGCGAGCCTGGTCCTCGACCGCCGGGTTCCACCACCGGTCGTAGAGCACCACGTGGCTGGCGGCGGTGAGGTTGAGGCCGGTGCCTCCGGCCTTGAGGGACAGCACGAGCGCGCCCGGCCCCTCCGAGGCCTGGAACTCGGCGATCAGCCGGTCGCGGGCCCCTCGGGCCAGGCCGCCGTGGTAGCAGGCGACCGGCGTGCCGGTGTGGGTGGTGAGGTGCTCGGCCAGCCGCTTGCCCCATTCGGCGAAGTGGGTGAAGACGAGGACCTTCTCGCCCGAGGCGAACACCGCCTCGACGATCTCGTCGAGCCGGGCGAGCTTGCCCGAGCGGCCTTCGAGCGGACGGCCGTCGTCCTGGTACGCGGCCGGGTGGTTGCAGATCTGCTTCAGCGCCGTGATGGCGGCCAGGATCTCGCCCTGACGGTGCTCGCCCGTCTCCGACCCGGTGACAAGCCGGTCGAGCACGGCCTGGTACAGACCGATCTGCTCGGGGGTCATCGTGCACCGGTCGAGCTCGTCGATCCGGTCCGGCAGCTCGGCCGCCACGATGGGCTCGGACTTGGTGCGCCGGAAGACGAGCAGTCCGTTGAGCGCCCGCAGGGCCGACTCGGCGGCGCTGGCGCTGCGGCCCCCCGGCCCGGCGGCGTCGTTGCCCGAGACCGATCCCGACAGCTGCGACACGAACGCCGAGCGGGTCCCGAGCAGGCCCGGGTTGGCGAAGTCGAGGATGGCCCACAGGTCGCCCAGGCCGTTCTCGACCGGCGTACCGGTCATCGCCAGGCGGATGGTGGCGGGGATCCGGCGGAGGGTCTGCGCCGTCTCGCTGGTGGGGTTCTTGACGGCCTGGGCCTCGTCGAGGATGACCGATCGCCACGCCAGCTCGGCCAGGGCGTCGACGTCGCGCACGGCGGTGCCGTAGGTCGTGATGACCAGGTCGGCCCCTGCCACCTCCGTGGCGAGCTCGTCGGCCGACGCCCGGGAGGCGCCGTGGTGGATGACCACTCGCAGCTCGGGCGTGAAGCGGGCGGCCTCCGCCGCCCAGTTGCCGACCACGGCCGGGGGGGCGACGACCAGGGAGGCGCCCTCGCCCCGCCGCTGGAGCAGGTGGGCGAGGACGGTGGGGGTCTTGCCGAGGCCCATGTCGAGGGCCAGGCAGCCGCCGAGCCCGGCACGGTCGAGGAAGCCGAGCCAGGCCACCGCCTCCTCCTGGTACGAGCGGAGCTCGCCCACGAAGCCGGTCGGGGTGGCGACGGCCACGCTGGGGAGCTCCGACGCCTGGGCCAGGAGATCGGCGGCCCAGCCGGTGCCCTCCACGGTGATGCCCCCGGCCAGGGGTGAGCCCTCGAGGCCCACGGCGTGACGGAGCATCTCGGCGCCGGACAGACGGGTCTTGGAGGCCCGCTCGGCCAATGCCTCCTGGGCGGCGGCCAGGTCGGCCTTGTCGAGGGCGACCCAGCGTCCACCGGAGCGCACGAGCGGCCTGGCCTCCCGGGCCAGGCGGGCGATCTCGGCGGCGTCGAGCTCGACGTCGCCGAACACCGCCGTCCAGCGGACGTCGGCCAGCTGGTGCGCCCCGACCACCGACTTCTCCGAGGACAGGCTGGTCAGGCGCAGGGAGGCGACCGGCTTGCGCCGCGACAGCGCCGGGACGCGGACGTCGAAGCCGGCCGACTCGAGCGTCGGGCCGATCTCCGTCATCAGCTCCCAGGCCTCGGATTGGTCGAGGTAGACCTCGCCCCGTCGGGTGCCCCCGGGGCGGAGCAACACCGGCAGCAGGCGCTCGAGCCGGGTGAGCTCCTCCGCCAGCCGCTTCGAGCGTCCGTCGACCATGGCGACCTCGGCGGCCACCATGCGGCCGTCCGGGTCGGGACCCAGCACCCGCAGGAACCAGGCGCCGCCAGAGTCGGGCGGGTCGGGCTGCACCAGGAGTCGGCCGGACACCGGATCGGTCAGTGGGTGGGCCCACCGCAGGAGCCGGCTGGCGACCTCGGCGCTGGCCCGGGAGGGAGCGTCGAAGGGTGAGCCGTCGAGGCGGGTGAGGAAGGACTCCGCCACCGCCGCGGTGGTGCGGGGGCTCGGTGGGGGCGCAGGGAGCTCGATGCGGGCGGCGGCATCCGAACCGACGGCGTGGACCAGGGCCTCGAGCACGGCGTTGACGACGCTGTGGCCGTCGGCACCTTCGACGGCGGTGATCGGGCCGGGCATGGTGCGGGCCAGCTCGTTGAGGCGGGCCTTGTCGACCAGACCCGGCAGCCAACGGACCTGCGACTCGGAGCGGTCGGCCCGGACCCGTCCCTGGGCACGGCGGGTGCGCAGGACCGGGACCAGCGAGCCCCGGGCCAGCAGCTGGACGGCCCAGACGGCGATGCGCCCGAACCAGCGGAGGCTGGCACCGACGTGCTCGTCGACGTCGCCGCCGGTCTCCCCCGAGCCGACCTGGCCGGCACCGATGGCCACCAGCCAGCCGAGCACGTCGTGGACCGGGATGACCCGGGCCTCCGCCTTCTCCCCGGAGGGCAGCGGCACCATCGGGTGGACGTCCCAGCCGTGGGCCGGTGCACCGGCCGCCTCGAGACGGTCGGCCAGCTCGTCACCATCGGCCGGCGCGACGCCAGGACCGGCGGCCCACACGACAATCCTCCCGGCCAACCAGGACGCATGGAGGCGGACCTCGCCCGGCTCGATCTCGACCGGGGCGACGGCGTCGGGCGGTGTCGGGGCCGACGGGCCGGCCACCGGGGTCGGCGCGGGCGGTGCGATCCCGAGACGCTCGAGCACGCCGAGCCATCGGGCCCGTTCGTCCTCGAAGTCGGCGACGACCTGCTCACGCTCCTCGCCGGTCAGCTGGCGCACGGAGGCCAGGGCGAGCTCGGTGTCGTCGAGACGGAGCAGGGCGGCGTCGCACCAGGCGTCACGGTGTGACTCCAACAGCTCGAGGTCGACCGGCGTGGCCACCCCGGCCGCCTCCGCCTCCAGGGCGTGCTCGAACCCGGCCGGGACCGGGCGCGCCGCGCCGACGAACCGCGGCCTCGGCAACTCGGCGTCTGGCATCTGCTCTCCTGCTTCGCGGGCCGCCTCGTCTCAGGAGGCAGCGGCGCTGGTGCGATCTCGGTCCGTCACCTGCGGACGGCCCCAGGGGGTCCGCATCCGGCCGGCGGGGGCCAGGCCGAAGCAACGACGGTGCGAGCGTACCGTTCGTACGCCCCACATACGTGCATCCGCGCCGGACCCGTTCCCGGCGCGCTTCCTTCTGGCGCCGTTCTTCCGGGCGGCCCTCCCGGCCGGCTGCTCCTCCGGCATCGAGCTGTGCGAGGCTCGTCGCCGGTGGGCATGACTGGCCGCATGGGAAGGCGGGGGAGGCTCGGTCGACTCGTGGCGACGGCCGCGGTCGTAGCGGCGATCGGTGTCGCGCCGGTCGTCGCGGAGGCCGTCACCGGGGCCACGCCGGCCGGGGCCGTCACCCCGGCGGGGCCGCGACTCGGCTTCACCGGATCCCGCAACGGGCCGACCGAGATCTTCACCATGGCGTCCGACGGGTCGGACCAACGGGCGCTCGTCCCGGCCGTGCAGGGCTTCAGCCCGGACTGGGCCCCGGACGGCACCCGGCTGGCCTACGACGAAGGGGGCGCCGCCAGCCGCATCATCGTGGTCGACGACGACGGCTCCTGCCGCCAGGCCGTCGTCAGCGTGCCCGGCGCGGCGGTCGACCCGGCGTGGTCTCCCGACGGCTCCCAGATCGCCTTCACCGTCTACGACGCGGCGTTGCGGCCGACGATCTGGCTGGTCGCCGCCGACGGCACCGGCGCCCATCAGGTGTCGGGCATCGACGGCCAGGAGCCCAGCTGGTCGCCCGACGGGACCCGCCTGCTGTTCACGACGGACACGCCCAACAACGCCAACGTCGCCACGATGAGCCTCCACGGCACGGACATCCAGCTCCTCACGACCGATCCGGGCAGCGACGGCGGCGCCGACTGGTCGCCGGACGGGTCTCGCATCGTCTTCAGCTCCAACCGGGGTCCGGGCCGGTTCCGCCTCTTCACCATGGCCCCCGACGGCTCGGGCCAGACCCTGCTGGTCGACAACGCCGTCGGCCAGGACTGGACGGCGCCGGCTTGGTCGCCCGACGGGGCGCAGGTGGCGTTCCAGGGGACCGGACCCGAGCCGGCCGGGCTGCTGGTGGTCGGGGCCAGTGGAGGGAGCGTCACGAAGCTCGCCGGCGACGGCTTCGCCCCGGCCTGGGTGCCGGCCGTGCCGCGGGCCGACGCCGGCTACCTGCTCGCCGCACGGGACGGCACCGTGCACGCCTTCGGCGCCGCCTGTGCCCGCGGATCGCTGGCGGGGGTGGCGCTCGAGGCGCCGGTGGTAGGCATGGCGCCGACGCCGTCGGGGGCCGGATACTGGTTGGTGGCGTCGGATGGTGGGGTGTTCGCCTTCGGTGACGCGGTGTTCGCCGGTTCGACCGGCTCGCTCCCGCTGAACCGGCCGGTGGTCGGCATGGCGTCGACGCCGTCGGGGTCGGGGTACTGGTTGGTGGCGTCGGATGGCGGGGTGTTCGCCTTCGGTGACGCGGTGTTCGCCGGTTCGACCGGCTCGCTCCCGCTGAACCAGCCCGTCGTGGGGATGGCCCGAGCCCCGAGCGGCTACTGGCTGGCGGCGGCCGACGGGGGTGTCTTCGCCTTCGGGGGTGCCCCCTTCCTCGGGTCGACGGCCGGCTCCGCGCCCCGCCAGCCCGTCGTCTCCTTCGCCGCCACGGGCGGCGGCGACGGCTACCTCATGGCGTCCGCGGGTGGCGACGTCTATCCCTTCGGTGCGGCTCGCTACTGGGGCGCCCTCGTCGCCGCGCTCCCGTCCGGAGCCGTGACCGCCGTGGCTCCCGGCTGACCGCTCCATCGCCCCGCCGACCCCCCGGAGCGCCCTAGCGTGGCATCACCGTGTACCTGAAGACGCTGACCTTGAAGGGCTTCAAGTCGTTCGCCGACACGACGGTGCTCGACCTCGAGCCCGGGATCACCGTCGTCGTCGGGCCGAACGGCTCGGGCAAGTCCAACATCGTCGACGCGGTGGCATGGGTGCTCGGCGCGCAGGGGCCGCGCACGGTGCGGTCCTCGAAGATGGACGACGTCATCTTCGCCGGCTCGGCGAAGCGTCCCGCCCTCGGGCGGGCCGAGGTCCACCTCACGATCGACAACGCCTCCGGGATGCTCCCCATCGAGTTCTCCGAGGTGACGATCAGCCGCACGCTGTTCCGCAACGGCGACAGCGAGTACGCCATCAACGGGGTGCCCTGCCGCCTCCTCGACGTCCAGGACCTGCTCTCCGACTCGGGCGTGGGCCGTCAGCAGCACGTCATCGTCGGGCAGGGCCAGCTCGACGCCGTCCTCAACGCCCGTCCCGAGGACCGGCGCCAGATCATCGAAGAGGCGGCCGGCATCCTCAAGTTCCGCAAGCGCAAGGAGCGGGCCGAGCGGCGCCTCGACGCCACCGAGGCCAACCTGCTGCGCCTGTCCGACCTCCTGCGAGAGGTCCGCCGCCAGTTGCGCCCGCTCGAGCGGCAGGCCGAGGCCGCCCGCCGTCACGGCGACCTGGTGGCCGAGCTCGGCGCCATCCGCCTGCACGTCGCCGGCCGCGAGCTGGCCACGCTGCGCAGCCGCCTCGCCGCCGGGGCCGAGGCCCACCGGCGTCTCGCCGAGGAGGAGTCGTCGATCCGCTCCGCGCTGGGCCGGCACGACGCCGCCGCGCTGGCCGCCGAAGCCGACCTCGCCGCCATGGGCGCCGACGACCTGGGCGAGAGCCTGGTCCAGGTCGAGCGCCTGCATCAGCAGGCCCGCGGCCTCGCCGCCGTGCTGGCCGAGCGGCGCCGGGGCATCGAGCGCGATCGGGCCGTCGCCGCCGACCGCGGGGTGATCGACTCGCTCGAGGCCGAGAGCGCCCGGCTCCGGAGCGAGCTCGACGAGGCCGAGGTGGCCCTCTCCGCCCTCGGCCCCGCCGCCGCCCAGCTGGCCGAGGCCGTCGCCGAGCTGGCGGCTGACCGGGCCGCCTTCGAGGCCCGCTGGCCCGATGGCACACTTGCCGGCGTCGAGTCGTCGGCCTCGGCGGCCGAGGCCCGCGGCGAGCTGGCGGCCCTGGTGGCGGCGAGCGCACGGGGCGAGAACGAAGCCGGTCGACTCCGCCAACGGCTGGAGGCGCTCACCGCCAAGGACGAGCGGCTGGCGGTCGAGGCCCGGGAGCGGCGGGAGGCCCTGGCCGGCGCCGAGTCGGCATCACCCTCTTTCGACAAGGGGCTGATGGTCGCCGAGGACGGACGGATCGCGGCCGACCACGCCCTCGAGGCGGCCGAATCGGCGCTGCGGGCCGCCGAGGGAGACCACCGGGCCTGGGCGGCCCGTGCCGACGCGCTGGAGCAGGCTCTCGACGAAGCCCGGGCCCGGGCCGGAGCGGAACGCGTGGCCGGCGTCGACGGTGTCCTCGGGACGTTGCTCGATCTGGTCGACGTCGATCCGGGTTGGGAGGCCGCCTTCGAGGCAGCCGCCGGTCCGGCTCTGGGGTCGGTAGTGGTCGGGGGCGGTGTCGGTGGAGCCAGGCGGGTCCTGGCTGTGCTGGCCGAGTCCGGGACGGGCGCGGTGCTCCCGCTGCTCGGTGGGGGCGCGTCCGTGCCGCCGACCGTGGCCGGGTCCGAGGCCGTCCGATCGCACGTGCGGGGTCGTGACGGCCAGGTCGAGGCGCTGCTCGACGTCCTGCTGGCGGGCACGGTGTGCATCGACGGCGGCTGGGCCCAGGCCCTCGACGCCGCCGTCGCCCACCCGGAGGCGACCGTCGTCACCCGCGAAGGCGATCGGTTCGGCGCCACCGGTTGGCGGGTCGGCGGGGGAGCGTCCGGGGCCACCGGCGCGGCGCTGGAGGAGGCCCGGTCGATGGCGGCCGGAGCCGCCAACGAGGCGGCCTTGGCTCGCTCGTCGGTCGGCATCGCCCGCGAGGCGCTCGACGGTGCTCGCCGCGCCGAGGCCGAGTGGCAGCAGAACCTGCGCGAGGCCGAAGCCACCGTGGCCGGTGCCACCGAGGCGCTGCGACGCATCGATGCCGAAGCCGTCGATGCCCGTGGCGAGGCCGACGCGCTTCGGGCCCATCTGGCCGAGCTGGCCGAGCGGGCCGCGGTCGAGCGGGCCCGGGCCGAAGAGCTGCAGGCCCAGCTTCCCGGCCTGGAGGACGACGAGCGTCGGGTGGGTGAGGAGCTACTGGCGATGGGCGAGGCCCGCCGCCGGATCGACGAACGCACCTCGGCGGTGAGCGCCCTGCGCACCGACCTCGAGGTCCGCACGTCCTCTCTCGAGGAGCGCCGGACCTACCTCGGTCAGCGCCTGGTCGAGGTCGACGAGCGCTTGTCCCGCAACGTCGTCGACCGCGAGCAGGCGGCCGGCCGGCGGGTCGAGCTCGATCGCCGCCTGGCCGTCACCGACCGGCTCGTGGCCGTCGTCGGCGAGGGGCTGAGCTGGGTCGAGGATCACCTCGCCGACTTGCGGGAGCGGCGCCGGCGCCAGACGGAGGCGGCCCGCGCCACCGCCGACCGCCTCGACGCCATCCGCCGCGAACGGGTGCAGGCGGAACGCCAGCTGGAGGAGACCCGGGAGCGCCTCCGGCGTTCCGAGCTCGAGACCCAGGAGCTCCAGCTCCGGATCGAGGGCGCCACCGAGACGTTGCGGCGCGACCTCGACTGCGAACCGGAGACGGCCATCGGGGCGGCCTGCCCCCCGCTGCCCGATGGCGTCTCGGCCCCGGCCCGCCTGCGGGAGTTGGAGCGGGAGCTCCGGCTCATGGGCCCCGTGAACCCCCTGGCGCTGGAGGAGTTCGAAGCGCTCACCGAGCGCCACACCTTCCTCGAGGCCCAGCTCGACGACGTCAAGAACAGCCGGCGGGAGCTGTCTCGGGTGATCAAGGCCGTCGACGCCGAGATCGTCAGCGTCTTCGCGGCTGCCTTCGCCGACGTGAGCGGCCACTTCACCCAGCTCTTCGAGACGCTGTTCCCCGGGGGTCAGGGCGGGTTGAAGCTGACCGATCCCGACAACCCCCTCGAGACCGGCGTCGAGGTCGAGGCCCGCCCGTCGGGCAAGAACGTCCGCAAGCTGTCGTTGCTCTCGGGTGGCGAGCGCTCCCTCACCGCCCTGGCCTTCCTGTTCGCGGTGTTCCGCAGCCGGCCGTCGCCCTTCTACCTGATGGACGAGGTCGAAGCTGCCCTCGACGACGTCAACCTGCACCGCTTCCTCGACCTGCTCGACGAGTTCCGCCGCGAGGCCCAGCTGGTGGTGGTGAGCCATCAGAAGCGGACCATGGAGTGCGCCGACACCCTCTACGGCGTCACCATGCAGCCGGGCGGATCCTCCCGGGTCATCAGCGAGCGGGCCTCCGGCGTGACCGCCTGACCGACCGCTCCTCGAGCCGGCCGGCTCCGCCGGGCCGGCTCGAGGGTCATGGCTAGGCTCCGGGCCACATGGAGATCGTGCTGATCGTCCTCGCCGTGCTGGCCGTGGCCGGCGTGGTGATCGGTGTGGTGGTGGCCCGCCGGCGCGACGGGGGCGACCTGCTCGAGCCGCCGCCGGCCCCGCCCTCGAACCGCGCTACCAACACCCCTCCCGGCCGCACGAAGTCGCCCCCCGTCCTGCCGGGCGAGGAGGCCGAGCTCGACGAGGAGACGCTCGACGAGATCGAGGCGGCTCTCGCCCCGGCCGTCGAGCTGGAGGCGCCACCGACGTTCCGCGACCGGCTGGGGCGGGCCCGCTCGGTCTTCACCGGGTATCTGGGCTCGATCCGGGGTCGGTCGGGCATCACCGCCGACACCTGGGACGAGCTCGAAGAGGCCATGATCCGCGCCGACGTGGGCGTGCGCACCACCACCGCGCTGCTCGACGAGCTGCGCAAGGCGGTCGCCGAGCGGGGCATCACCGATCCCGACCAGCTGGTCACGGAGCTGAAGTCGGAGCTCAAGACTCGGCTCGGCGTCGGCGACCGCTCGCTCAGCTTCCTTCCCGGGCAGCCCAACGTCTGGCTCTTCGTGGGGGTCAACGGGGTCGGCAAGACCACCTCGATCGGCAAGATCGGCCGCCAGCAGACCGACCTCGGGCGCAGCGTGGTGATGGCCGCCGGCGACACCTTCCGGGCCGCCGCCGCCGAGCAGCTGGGCGCCTGGGCGGAGCGGACCGGCGCCGATCTCGTCCGGGGGGAGGAAGGGGGCGACCCGTCGTCGGTCATCTTCGACGCCGTGCAGCGGGCCGGCAGCCGGGGCAGCGACCTGGTGCTGGCCGACACCGCCGGTCGCCTGCACACCAAGGTCAACCTCATGGAGGAGCTGCGCAAGGTCCGCCGGGTGGCCGACCGCGAGCCCGGCAAGGTGACCGAGGTGCTCCTGGTCATCGATGCCACCACCGGTCAGAACGGACTGACCCAGGCCAAGGAGTTCGCCGAGGCCACCGACGTCACCGGGATCGTGCTCACCAAGCTCGACGGCTCGGCCAAGGGCGGCATCGTCCTGGCCATCCACGAGGAGCTGGGCATCCCGATCAAGCTGGTCGGCCTGGGCGAGACCGTGGTCGACCTCGTCGAGTTCGACCCCGACGAGTTCGTCGAGGCGCTCTTCTCGTGACGACGCCTCTCGTGACCGCGCTTCCCGTGACGATGGAGGTCCTGTGTTCTGGCTCGTGACCCGTCCCGTGGTGTGGCCCGTTCGCTCGTTCCGAACCGCGACGGTGGTCGGGTTCCGGGCCGGCCGGTTGCTCGGCTACCGCCGCGTCTCGTACCTGGCGGTGGGGGTGGCCATCGGCCTGCTGGTGGCGCCCGTCCCCGGTCGTGAGCTGCGGCGGAGGCTGCGGGAGCGGTCCGCGCCCGAGACTGGCCCCGAGCTGGTCCGACGCTTCCGGGAACGCTTCTCGGCCG
>DASXLH010000282.1:0-11117 GCA_036496335.1 Acidimicrobiales bacterium | reverse complement strand
GTCGGCGCACCGTCGCGGGGCGGCCGGTCCTCACGGGGTCCGCGGTCGCCACGGTCACGCCCGCCGCCACGGCCACCGCCACGGCTGCTCTGCACCTGCGTGGCGAAGGGCAGCAGCGCCAGCTCGCGGGCGTTCTTGATGGCGATGGCCACGTCACGCTGGTGCTGGACGCAGTTGCCGGAGACCCGGCGAGCCTTGATCTTGGCGCGGTCGGACATGTACCGGCGCAGGAGGTTGACGTCCTTGTAGTCGATCCAGGCCGTCCCCTCCTTGCAGAACAGACACGGCTTCTTCTTGAGGACCTTGCCGTTCTCGCGGGGCTTGCGCTCGGAGCGCTTCTTGTCGGTCGGTTTGGAGTTGCGGCCCATCAGAAGGGCTCCTCGTCGTAGGCGGGTTCGTTCGGTACGGGCCGGCCACCACCGGCGTTGCCACCGGAGCCGGCGCCGTCGGGACCGCGGCGCTCGTTGCGGACGACCTGGGCGGTGGCCCAGCGCAGGCTGGGGGCGATCTCGTCGGCCACGACCTCGACCACCTGGCGCTTCTCGCCGTCGTTGGTCTCGTACGAACGCTGCTCGAGACGGCCGGTGACGATGACCCGGGTGCCCTTCGAGACGGACTCACCGGCGTTCTCGGCCAGGGAGGCCCAGGCCACGACGTTGAAGAACGAGACCTGCTCCTCCCACTCGTTGGTCTGGCGGTTCTGCCACCGGCGGTTGACCGCCATGCCGAGGCGCAGGTTGGCCTGCCCCGACGGCGTGTAGCGGAGCTCGGGGTCGCGGGTGACGTTGCCGACGATCGTGATCGTGTTGTCAGGCATGGTTCGCTCCTCGCTTAGGAGTCGGCACGGGGACCGGCAGCCGCGGGCTCGGCCGGGGTGGCGGGCCGTGTGGACCGCCCCGTGGCGTGCTCCGGGATCCGGACGATCTTGTGACGGAGGACCTCGTCGGCGAGGCCGAGGTAGCGGTCGAGCTCCGACATCGGCGCCGGCTCGGCGGCGACGTCGAGGAGGACGTAGTAGCCCTCGGTCCGCTTCTTCAGCTCGTAGGCGAACCGGCGCTTGCCCCACTTGTCGACCCGGTGGACGGTGCCACCCCCCGACTGGAGGATCTCGGTGCTGCGGTTCACGATCGCTTGGACCTGCGATTCCTCGAGCGTGGGCTCGAGGATCACCATGACTTCGTAGGGCCTCATGGGCCTGCACTACCTCCCTCTGGACCCGGCGCGCTGCGCTCGGGGCCCGCACCACTGCGGGCAGGGGTCGAATGGAACGTCGCATGGTAGGCGGAGCGGGCCACGAACGACAACCTAGGAGGGCCCTGTGAAACCTGCCGGGGCCTCAGCGGGAGGCGCCCGGACTCCCAGCCGGACGGGCCCGAGCCCTCAGCCCGCCTCAGCCTGACATGGAGGCGTCGTCGCCGTAGAAGGCCAGGGACGCCCCGGAGTCGTCCACCGCCACGTCCCGGCCGAACGTGGCCGCCACCTCGTCCGGGAGGTGGTAGCTCTCTCCGTCGGCCGGGAACGATCCGTCCCTCACGTCGGAGGCGAAGCGGCGGATGGCCTCGATGCCGTCGAGCTTGAGCGTGGCGTAGGTGCGCACGAACTTCGGGCGGATGCGGTCCTGCAGGCCGAGCAGGTCGTGGAAGACCAGCACCTGGCCGTCGCAGCGTGGGCCGGCTCCGATGCCGATCGTGGGCACGGGCACCGCCTCGGTGATCATCGCCGCAACCTCGTCGGGGACGGCCTCGAGCACGATGGCGAACACACCGGCGTCGACGAGGGCCTGGGCGTCGTCGAGCAGCCCCCGCACCGCCGAGGCCTCGCGTCCCTGGACCTTGAAGCCCCCGAGGGCGTGCACCGACTGGGGGGTGAGCCCGATGTGGCCCATGACCGGGATCTCGGCGTCGACGATGGCCCGCACCATCCGCACCCGCTTGGTGCCGCCCTCGAGTTTCACGGCGCTGGCGCCGGCCCGGATCAACCTGGCGGCGTTGCGGACGGTGTCCTCGACCGAGAGGTGGTAGCTCAGCCAGGGCAGGTCGCCGAGCACCATCGCCGACGGGCGGACGCGGGCCACGGCGGCCGTGTGATGGGCCATGTCGTCGATCGTGACCTGGAGGGTGTCCTCGTAGCCGAGGACGACCATGGCGAGCGTGTCGCCGACCAGGATGACGTCGACCCCGGCCTCGTCGGCCATGAGGGCGCCGGGGGCGTCGTAGGCGGTGACCATCACGATCGGCTGATGGCCGGCGGCCACCTTCCGGGCGCGGACGTCGGGAGCGGTGACGCGGCTGGTGGGTGCCATCCCACACCTCCTGTGATCCGTCCGGCGCCACAGTGGCTGCCGGCGGTAGGCGCAAGGGTACGCCCCCCGCCCCCGGGACCGAAAGGCCTGTGCTCAGCCCGGGGTGCCGGGCGGCGGGGCCGCCGCGGCGGTGGCGGCGTCGGCCGGGACGGAGTGGTCGACGGTCTTCAGGAGGCGCCCGGCGTCGACGTTCGCCGGCGCCACGAAGTTCCCCACCCACTGCGGGTCCTTCACCGCCTCCGCCATGTAGCTGTGCCAGGCCTGGGCCGGCAGCGTGCCGCCCGTGACCGAGATCCCGTGGACGTTGCCCATCGTGGTGTCCTGGCCCTGGGGGTAGCCCATCCAGACGGCGGTGGCCAGCTTGGGGGTGTAGCCGACGAACCAGGCATCGCCGTTGTGCTCGGTCGTCCCCGTCTTGCCCGCCACGGGCACGTTGAGCTTGGCCCGGGTCCCCGTCCCGCCGTTGACGACGCCCTGCAGGGCGGTGGTGACCCGGTCGGCCACGTCCGGGTCGAGCACCCGGGTGGGCTTGGCCGTGTTCTGCCAGAGCACCTTGCCGTTGGCGTCGGTCACGGAGGAGATCAGGGTCGGGGCCACCTGGAGACCACGGTTGGCGAAGGTGAGGTAGGCATCGGCCATGTCGAGCACCGACACGCTCGGCGTGCCGAGGACGATGGACATGGTGGGGTTGATCGGCGCGGTGACGCCGAGGCGCTTGGCCATGTCGGCCACGCGGGCCGGGCCGATCGCCTCGATCAGCTGGGCGTAGACGGTGTTCACCGAGTTGGCGGTGGCTTGGAGCAGGTCCAACTGGCCGAAGCTCTCGTTGCCGTAGTTCGACACCTTGTAGTCCTTGCCGTTGTCGGCCTTCGGGATGACCACGCTCGACGGTCCGTCGAAGGGCGACGCCAGCGAGTACCCGTCGGCGAGGGCCGCGGCCAGCGCGAACGGCTTGAACGACGAGCCCGCCTGGCGGCCCGTCCCGCCGCCCAAGGCTCCGGTGGCCAGGTTGACCCGGGCCCATGGCTGGTTCGCGTTCCAATCCCGACCACCGACCATCGCCCGCACCGCCCCGGTGTCGTCGATCGACACCAGCGCGCCGGACGGGTCACCGGGTCGGTTGAGGGTGTTGGCGTACACGGCCTGGTACGCCGCCGCCTGGAGGCGCATGTCGATCGTGGTGTGCACCCGCAGGCCGCCGCCGTTGATCTCCTTGTCGCTGAAGCCGAGGGCGGGAAGGGCCTGGCGGATGTACTCGACGATGTACTGGCTGCCGACGTCGGCGCCCACGTACTGGTCCTTCGAGACGTCGGCCCGGGGCCGGGCCAGCTGCTGGATCGGGACGGCCACGGCCGCCTTCTCTGCCTTCTCGTCGATCTTGCCGGCCTGCACCATCTCGTGGAGGACCGTGTCGCGCCGGTCGGTGGCCTCCGCCGGGGCGGTGGACGGGTCGGCCGCCTCGGGCGCCCGAATCAGCCCGGCGAGGAGAGCCGACTGGCCGACGTTGAGCTTCGACGCATCGACGGCGAAGTAGGCCTGGGCCGCGGCCTGCACGCCGTAGGCGTTGCGACCGAAGTAGACGGTGTTGAGGTACCGCTCGAGGATCTGGCGCTTCGTGAGCTTCTGCTCGAGCTTCACCGCCAGCGTCGCCTCCCGGATCTTGCGGATGAGCGTCCGCTCGCTCCCGGTCAGCTCCTGCTTGACGTACTGCTGGGTGATGGTCGACCCGCCCTGGACGGGCTTGCCCCGGGCGTCGGCGATGACCGCCCGGAGGATCGCCGGAGCGTCCACCCCGGGATGGGAGAAGAAGTCGCGGTCCTCGGCGGAGAGCAGGGCGTCGACCATCGTGGGGGAGACGTCGTCGAGGGACACCAGCACGCGGTTCTGGGCGTCGAGGGGCGAGAGGGTCGCCAGCTTGTTGCCCGAGGCATCGAGGAGGAAGGTGGTCTCGACGGGCGTGGCGATGGCCGGCAGCGGCACCTTCGACAGCACGTAGCCGAAGCCCGACACGGCGGCGATGGCCAGCAGCACGACCGCGAACACGACACGGCGCAGGCGCCACACGATCGAGCGCTTGCCGGCGCGGCGGCGCAACGGCCACGGCAGCGACTGACGGAACCCGAGGCCGTGGCCCCACCGTTCCGCTCTCGTGCGGGGCGGCGCGCCACTCGGGGGTGAGGTCTCGATCGCCGTCGGGCCGGTCGACGGACCAGGCGCGGCCGGCGCGGGCGGGCGCGGGCCTCGACCGGAGGCCGGGGCGGTCGGGGTGCGAGGCGAGGCCGGCGGCGCCGTCCGGGTGGACGACCTGGTCCGGGTCGACCGGCCCGCTGGGGACGGGGTCCCGGTCGACGGAGCCGGTGGCGACGTGGTCCCGGTCGACGGAGCCGGCGGCGACGGCGTCCCGGTCGACGGGCCCGTTGGAGACGAGGTCCGGGTCGACGGAGCCGGCGGCGACGCGACCCGGGTGGTCGAGGTCGTGCCGTCCGTCGGGGCAGCCTGAGCGGGAGACGGGGCCTTGGGGGCCAGCGGGCCGGGCGGGCGGGCCGGTGGACGCGACCCACGGGCCGCCTCCGCCTCGACCCACGCGGTGACGCCGGCCCACATCCGGGCCAGCCCGCCCCGGACGACGGCGGCGGCCCGGCGCACGGCCTCTTCGCCCCGGATGGTTCCCCGCGGCGGCGGGCCCCCGGCGTCGTTCATCGGCCGGCGCCGTCCATCAGCGGACGGCGCTCGACGCCGTGGCCCTCACGACGGAGAAGTCTGACGTTCCAGTACCCGAGCGGTGGCGATGGGCTGGGCGGGTCCGGGAGGATCGACCTCAAGACGTCCGGGTTCGCCGGCCGCGCGCCGGCGCCACCACGAAGGTCCTGTTGAGGTGGTTCCACGAGCACGCAGGGCACACCTCGACGACGTAGCACGCCAGCTCGGCTCGGCCCCGCAGGCGCTCCAGCTCGGCCTTGGTCGTCACGCACCGGCCCTGGGCCGAGAGCCCGGGGCCGAAGACGTAGGACACGTGCACCACCGTGGCGTCCTCGCAGATCGGGCACACCTCGTCGGTGGGACGCCCGACGTTGCGCGCCGCCCGCACCAGCTCCGGATGCGCGTCGCACACGTCGTGGCGCCCGAGGCGACCCCGCCGGAACTCCCCCAACACCTGTCGGCGGGCCAGGCGGTAGTCGATCTCGCCGGGCGTCGACCGGGACGGCGAGGGCCCCGGGACGTCGAGCGGGTCGAACGACATGCCGTGGAGGCTAGCGATCCGCCTGCGGCCATCGGGGCCGCCGGCCGTTCGGGCCGCCCCCGGCGGGTCCGCCCGAGTTCGGGCCACGGCGCCGCCCCAGCGCCGGCGCGGTCGTGGCCGACGACGGTACGTAGTTGTGATCGATATATCGAAGCGATAGGTTGTGGTCGTGATCGAGCTCGCCGTCCTGGGCCTCCTCAAGGAGTCCGAGCTGCACGGCTACGAGCTGAAGAAGCGCCTACGAGACGTGCTCGGCCCCCTGTCGAGCGTGTCCTTCGGCTCGCTCTATCCCGCCCTCGCCCGTCTGGAGGCGGCCGGCATGGTCAAGGCCGTGGAGGCGGCCGACACCGCGCCGGCCTTCCCCATGACGGGATCCTTCGCCGGCGAGGCGGCCGCGTTCCGCACCGCCCGGCGGCTCTCCCGGCGGGGGCCACGGGGCAAGAAGGTCTACGGCATCACCGAGGACGGCGAACGCCGCCTGGTCGAGCTGCTGGCCGGCCCGGCCGACGACGACCGCACCTTCGCCCTGCAGCTCGTCTTCTGCCGGTTCAGCGAGCCCGACATCCGCCTCCGCATCCTGCGCCAACGGAAGGTGGCCCTCGAGGCCCGCCTCCACGAGCGCCGTCACACCATCGGCAACCATGGCGACCGGCTCGACCGGTACACGCGCACCTTGATCGAACACGACACCGAATCGACAGAGCGGGACATCGAATGGATCACCCGCCTCATCGAGACCGAAGAGGAGACCCCGGCATGAGCAACGAACCCGGCAGCAACGACACCGACAGCAACGCCGACACCGGCGGCAGCCGCCGCCGGGCGATGCCGCGAGGAGACAAGAAGGTCCGCCTCGCCATCGCCGGAGTCGGCAACTGCGCCAGCTCGTTGGTGCAGGGCATCGAGTTCTACCGGGACGCCGATCCTGGCGACCGGGTCCCGGGCCTGATGCACGTCGTGCTGGGCGGCTACCACGTCGGTGACGTGGAGGTCGTGGCCGCCTTCGACGTCGACGCCGACAAGGTGGGGCTCGACCTGTCGAAGGCGATCGGCGCCGGTCAGAACAACACCATCACCTTCGCCGAGGTCCCCGTGCTGGGCGTGCCGGTCCTACGGGGGCCCACCCTCGACGGGTTCGGCGAGTTCTACCGCCAGACCTGTGAGGAGTCGCCGGCGGAGCCGGTCGACGTGGCCGAGGCCCTGCGCGCCGCCCGCGCCGACGTGCTCGTCTCTTACCTCCCGGTCGGCTCGGAGGAGGCGCAGAAGCACTACGCCCAGGCCTGCCTCGACACGGGGGTCGCGTTCGTCAACGCCATCCCGGTGTTCATCGCCTCCAACCCGGAGTGGGCCCAGAAGTTCACCGATGCCAACGTGCCGATCGTCGGCGACGACATCAAGAGCCAGGTCGGCGCCACCATCGTGCACCGCACCCTCGCCCGTCTGTTCGAGGACCGAGGCACGACGATCGACCACACCTACCAGCTGAACTTCGGCGGGAACATGGACTTCATGAACATGCTGGAGCGCTCCCGGCTGAAGTCCAAGAAGATCTCGAAGACCCAGTCGGTCACCAGCCAGATCGATGCCGGGATCAGCGACTCCGACGTGCACATCGGCCCGTCCGACCACGTCCCGTGGCTCGACGACCGGAAGTGGGCCTTCATCCGCCTCGAAGGTCGCAACTTCGGCGACGTGCCCCTGACGGTCGAGCTGAAGCTCGAGGTGCACGACTCCCCCAACTCCGCCGGCGTCATCATCGACGCCGTCCGCTGCGCCAAGCTGGCGCTCGACCGCGGCATCGGCGGACCGCTCCTCGGCCCGTCGGCCTACTTCATGAAGTCGCCGCCCACCCAGTTCCACGACGAGCAGGCTCGCGACATGGTGGACGACTTCGCGGACGAGCTGGACGGGTGATCGAGGAGCACCTGCGCCTGCTGGGAGAGGTCAGCGGGCGCAAGGTGCTCGAGCTCGGTTTCAGTCAGTCCTGCAGCGCCCTGGAGCTGGCCGGCCGGGGAGCCGTGGTCATCGCCGTCGATCCCTCCGCGGGCCGGGTGGATGCGGTCCGCAGGCTCGCGGCTGACGAATCCGTTCGTCTGGAGCTGCACCACGGCGAGCTCGCCGACCTCGCCTTCGTCCGGGCCGACACCGTCGACGTGGTTCTGGCCGACGGCGCCCTCGACGACGTGGCCGACCCCGACCGCCTGCTCCGCCAGGCGAACCGGGTGCTGCGCCACGACGGCCTGCTCCTCTTCGGCGTCCGGCACCCGGCCGCCGGTCCCGGGTCCTACTTCGACGGGCGGACCTTCGGGACGCTGTTCGCCTCGCTGCAGCGCACCGACTTCCGCGTCGACCACATCGTCGAGCCGGAGCCCTACCTGGTCGTGCGGGCCCGCAAGCTCGGGGCGTGACGCCGGGAGACCCGGATGCGTCGCTCGCGCGCCCGACGACCCGTGTGATCAGCCCGGGCGAGCTGCCCACCAGGCGTCGAGACGTCGTCCGGCCTCGTCGGGCCCCAGGACGCCCTCGTCCAACCGGAGCTCGAGCAGGAAGGCGAGGGCCTCCCCCACCGCCCGGCCCGGCGGGATGCCCAGGCGGCTCATCACCGCTGCGCCGTCGAGCTCGGGCCGCACGGCGTCGAGCTCCTCGGCCAACCGGAGCTCGTCGATGCGCGCCTCGAGCTGGTCCATGCGCCGGGCCAGCTGCTCCGCCTTGCGCGGGTTGCGGGTGGTGCAGTCGCAACGGGTCAGCTCGTTGAGCCGGTCGAGGAGCGGCCCGGCGTCGCGGACGTAACGGCGCACGGCCGAGTCGGTCCATCCCATCTGGTAGGTGTGGAAGCGGAGGTGGAGCTCCACCAGGCGGGCCACGTCGTCGACCACGTCGGTCGGGTAGCGCAGGGCCTGGAGCCGCTCCCTCGTCATCCGGGCGCCAACCACCTCGTGGTGGTGGAAGGACACCTTGCCGCCCTGGCCGAAGGACCGCGTCTTCGGCTTGCCCACGTCGTGGAAGAGCGCGGCCAGGCGCAGCAACAGGTCGGGACTGGTGTTCTCGACCACGGCGATGGTGTGAGCGAGCACGTCCTTGTGCCGGTGGAGCGGGTCCTGCTCGAGGGCCATGTTGGGCAGCTCGGGCAGGAAGGAGTCGGCCAGCCCGGTGTCGACCAGGAACCACAGGCCCGGCCCGGGGCGCTCGGCGAGGAGCAGCTTGTCCAGCTCGGCCCGGATGCGCTCGGCGGAGACGATCTCCAAGCGGTCGTGCATCTCCTTGACCGCGGCCACCAGGTCGGCGTCGGGCTCGAGTGAGATGGTGGCGACGAACCGGGCGGCTCGCAGCATCCGCAGGGGGTCGTCGCTGAAGGACTCCTCCGGCGAGAGCGGCGTCCGCAACCGGCCGGCCGCCAGGTCGGCGGCGCCACCGAAGGGATCGACCAGCACCGGGTCGGGCAGGGCCAGCGCCATGGCGTTGACGGTGAAGTCGCGGCGAGAGAGATCGGCCTCCACCGCGTCGGCGAAGTGCACCTCGGGCTTGCGCGACTCGGGCAGGTAGACGTCGGCGCGGTGGGTGGTGATCTCGTAGTCACGCCCGCCGTGACGGCACCCGATCGTGCCGAAGCGCTTTCCCTGCGTCCAGACGGCCTCGGCCCAACCCCGCACGAGCTCCTCGATGCGGTCCGGCGTGGCGTCGGTCGTCAGGTCGAAGTCGACCGCCGACGCGTCCCGGCCACCGAGGAGGTCCCGGACGGTGCCGCCCACGAGATAGATCCGGTGACCGGCCGCCGTGAAGCGGGCCGCCAGCGGGGCGACCTCGTCGATGACGGCCTGGAGACGTTCGGGAACCACCCCGCGACGCTACTGAGCCGGCCCGGGGCGGCCCTAGCCGGTTCGACCCGCCCAGCCCCGGCGCGGGCCGCCGGCAGCCGGTGTCACGCCGCGGGCAACCGGCGTCACGCCGCGGGCAACCGGGGTCACGCCGCGGGCAACCCGGCCCTCTGGATCGCCACCCGGAGGTCCGAGGCGTTGGTGGCACCCTCGAGCGCGGTGCGCAGGTCGATGTGGCCCTCCCGGTAGAGCCGCAACAGGCTCTGGTCGAAGGTCTGCATGCCGTAGTACTCGCCGTCGGCCACCACCTCGCCGAGCGAATCACCCGCCTTGTGCGGGTCGATGATGCGCTCGGCCACGCGGCCGGTGTTGATCAGGATCTCGACGGCCGGCACCCGTCCGTCCCCGTCGGCTCTCGGGATCAGCCGCTGGCTGACGATGCCCCGCAGCGACGTGGCCAGGCTCAGGCGGATCTGACCGTGCTGGGTCGAGGGGAAGAAGTCCACCAGCCGGTTGACGGTGTCGACGGTGTCGGCGGTGTGGAGGGTGGACAGCACGAGGTGACCCGTCTCCGCCGCGGCCAGGCCGGCCCACACCGTCTCGGCGTCGCGCATCTCGCCGATGAGGATCACGTCCGGATCCTGGCGCAGGACGCGGCGCATGGCCTGGGCGAAGTCCCGGGTGTCGGCGCCGATCTCCCGCTGGCTGACGATGGCCCGCTTGTCGTGGTGCACGACCTCGACCGGGTCCTCGATGGTGACGATGTTCACCGGGCGGGTGACGTTGATGTGGTCGATCATCGACGCCAACGTCGTGGTCTTGCCCGATCCCGTCGGCCCGGTGACGAGCACCAGGCCACGGTGCTCCTCGGCCAGCCGCTGGACGGCGCCGGGCAGGCCCAGCTCGGTGAAGACCGGGATGTCGGGGGCGATCGCCCGGAAGACCAGGGCCACGCTCCCCCGCTGCCGGTAGACGTTGGCCCGGAAGCGACCGAGGTCGGCCCGATCGAGGGCGAAGTCGGCTTCGCCGTCAGCGGCGAACTCGACGGCCCGCTCCGCCGGGAGCAGGGCGGCGGCGAGCTTCTCCGTCTCCTCCAGGGTCGGGCACTCCTCGCCCACCGGCTGGAGGCTGCCGTTGATCCTCATCCGGGGTGGCGTGCCGACCTTGATGTGCAGGTCGGAACCCCGGTCAGCCCTGAGCTTGTGCAGGAGCTGCTCGAGCCTCGTCTCGTCGATGGCCACAGGGGCGTATCGGCAACGTTCTGCCCGCGCTGAAGGCCAGACCGCAGGCGCCGACCCCCTCGCCCTCACCGGCGGCGGGCCGGCTCGTAACCTCGGTGCCCGATGAAGCGCCGAGACGAGTTGCAGCTCGGTGCCGAACGGGTCCGGATCGGCTCGTGGCGGGGCAGCCAACGGGTCGGGCTGGTGACCCCGCTCAGCAGCCCGCTCAGCCCCGGACCGGAACTCGTGCGACGGGCCTGCACCGAGCTGGCCCGGCGGGGCTACCGGGAAGTGCTCACGGGCGCGCTCGCCGCCGACGAGCTCGAGGGCTTCGAGTCCTCCGGGTTCGAGCTGCGGGACTCCCTGCACCTCCTGGCCCACGATCTCGTCGGCGTGCCCGCACCGGTGCTGCCCGTCGGGATCACGCTCGCCAAGGGCAATCGGTTCCGGCCTTCGACCCCGCTGCGGGTCGACAGCCGGGCCTTCGAGCCGTTCTGGCGGCTCGACGACGAGGGCCTGCGGGACGCCCTCTCGGCCAC
>DASXLH010000281.1:0-4591 GCA_036496335.1 Acidimicrobiales bacterium | reverse complement strand
CGGACCCTTCCGGGCCGGAACCTTCTTGGCCGGAGCCTTGGTCGCCGGAACCCTCTTGGCCGGCGCCTTCTTGACCGGCGCCTTCTTGGCCAGAGCCTTGGTCGCCGGAACCTTCTTGGCCGGCACCCTCTTGGCCGGAGCCTTGGTGGCGGGAGCCTTCTTGACCGGCGCCTTCTTGGCCGGAGCCTTCTTCGCGGGAGCCTTCTTCGTCGGTGCCAGGGTGACCTCACTCTCGGGCAGCTCTGCCCCGGGATCTCCCGGAGCCTGGTCCGCGCCGGATGCGTCGCCTGACGGCGGCCCGGATGCGGTCTTGCGGCCGGTGCGCGACGTGGCGCTGACCAGCTCGGCATCGATGGTCCTCCGGGCGCTCTCGACCGCAAAGACGCCCGGCAGCCCGAGATCGATGCCACGACGCGCCGCGTGGATGGCGGCCACCACGAACTGTTGGGACTCCCCGCGATTCAAGACCTCCCGAGCCGCCCGAGGCGGCGGGTCACCGAGGTAGCGCAACGGCGCGTAGCAACGCACACCGTCCACCTCGACGGTGGCGCCATGGCTCGAGAACTCCGTCACCACACCGTCGACGAGCGCTCCCGTCTGATGCTCGGCCACGAACTCGATGAACGGGAGCGGTGCGTTGAGGGGCTCGGCGGGCGCCGACCGGGTCCGCCTCGGCCGTTGGGCCGCGGTGGCATCACCGGCGGGAGCGGTCTCGGCCTCGGCCTGGCTTCCCCGCCGCTTCCGAGGCCGATCGACGGAAGCCGCGGTCGCGCTCGAGGTCGCCGCCGACGACGCTTTCCGACCGGGCGGCGGCACCTTCGGCACCGGCATCGGACCGAGCTCGAGGCCGCTGCTCGTCGGGACGGCGACGCCCGACTCCTTGGCCCGGCGCTTCGACGCCGCCCGGGTGGCGACCCGGCTCTTGATGCCACGCACCGGGTTGCGCTCGATGAACACCCAGCCGACGCCCGGCACGGGCTTGCCGCCAACCAGGCGACCGGGATCGAAGAGCCACTCGTACTCGCCGTGGAACTCCTGGAACGAGTCGTTGGAGAAGACGACGGCGCCGGTCCGATCCGCGATCTCGAGGATGAACTTGTCCCCGCGACCGATGCTGCCCGCCGGGGGCGTCAGCAGCTCGTTGGCCGCGAGAGCCTCGTCGTAGAGCTGCTTCTCGGACTTGTCGATTCGATGTTCGAAGGTTGCATCGACGATGACCGTGCACAGCTCGTGCGGTCGCTCCGCGAGGAATGCCCGTACCGCCTCGTCCAACTGACGCAGGCTCGGTAACGACCTTCCTTCGGTGGCGATGTTCGATCCATCGACGACGACGTGTTTTCCCGTCATGTCGGGACGAGAGTCAAGCACCGAATAAGAGAAACCCGCGTGACACCCCTCCAACACGAGAAGTGGCGAAGCCGAGAGGAGGCAAGAACCCCAACCGCCACAAGGCCATGTTCCGCGAAACCGGAGTCGAGCATCGATCCGGCTCAGCCGGTCGATGCTCCCGCGAGGCCGAAGGCCGAGCCCAAAAACTCGTCGGCGAAGCCCCGCTTCCGACGACAGCTAGACGCCGTCGAAGGCGCGCTCGACCAGGTCGTCCTGCTCCTGCTGGTGCACCGCCGCCGATCCGGTGGCCGGGCTACCCGACTCGGAGCGGGACGAGTGACCGAGCTTCGTGCGCCCCGGCAGGAGGGTGTGCAGCCGGCTGTGGACGAAGGGCCAGGGGCCCATGTTCTCCGGCTCCTCCTGCACCCAGAAGGCCGAGTCGGCGTTCTCGTAGCGCTCGAGAAGGGCCACGATCTGCTCGCCGGGGAAGGGGTAGAGCTGCTCGAGCCGTACGACGGCGACGGGAGCCTGGGTGGCGGCCCGGCGCTTCATGAGGTCGAACGCCACCTTGCCCGAGCAGAAGAGGACCCGCCGGATCGACGACGGGTCGGTGACGGCAGGATCGTCGAGCACCTCCTCGAACGATCCCTCGGTGAGCGCCGACACGGGCGAGCGCGACTCCTTGGCCCGGAGGAGGTACTTCGGGGTGAACACCACCAGCGGCTTGGGTTGCTCGAGCCGCACCTGACGTCGGAGCAGATGGAAGTACTGGGCGGCGTTGGTGCAGTTCGCCACCTGGATGTTGTCCTCGGCGCACAGCGTGAGGAACCGCTCGATGCGGGCCGAGGAGTGCTCGGGCCCTTGGCCGTCGTAGCCGTGGGGCAGGAGGAGCACGAGGCCCGACCGCTGGTTCCACTTGTCCTCGGATGCGGCCAGATACTGGTCGATGATGATCTGGGCCCCGTTGACGAAGTCGCCGAACTGGCCCTCCCAGCACACCAGGGCGTCGACGTGCACGATCGAGTAGCCGTACTCGAAGCCCATGGCGGCGTACTCGGACAACGACGAGTCGTAGATCCAGAACTTGCCCTGATCCTTGCCCAGGCGCGTCAGCGGGGCGAGCTCGGCGCCGGTCTCGTAGTCGACCAGCACGGCGTGCCGGTGCGAGAAGGTGCCGCGGCGGGAGTCCTGGCCCGAGAAGCGGATGTCGTGGCCGTCGCTCAGCACCGAGCCGAAGGCCAGCGCCTCCCCCAGGGCCCAGTCCACCTCACCCGACTCCCAGAGCTGACGTCGGGTCTCGAACTGGCGGGCCAGCTTCGGGTGCACCGTGAAGCCCTCGGGTACGTCGTCGAGCGTGGCCACGATGTGCTCGAGCTCGGCGCGCTCGACGCCCGTGGCCAGGTGGGGCAACGGTCCTCGTGACGGCGACGCCGGCCGTGCCCGGATCCCCTTCGGCGGCGCGGCGGCGCGGGTGAGGTCGAAGGCGGCCTGGAGCTTGCCGTTGAAGTCGGCCAGGGCCTGCTCGGCCTCTTCCATCGAGATGTCGCCCCGCTTCACCAGCGACTCGACGTAGCGGTTGCGAACCGACGGGTGCTCGTCGATCCGCTGGTACATGAGCGGCTGGGTGTAGCTGGGGTCGTCCCCCTCGTTGTGGCCGTGGCGCCGGTAGCACCACATGTCGATCACGACGTCCTTGTGGAAGGCCTGCCGGAAGGCGAAGGCCAGCCGCGCCACCCGCACGCACGCCTCCGGGTCGTCGCCGTTGACGTGGAAGATGGGCGCCTGCACCGCCTTGGCCACGTCGGTGGCGTAGACGGTGGAGCGGCCGTACTCGGGAGCGGTGGTGAAACCGAGCTGGTTGTTGATGACGAGGTGGACGGTGCCGCCCGTCCGGTAGCCCTTGAGGTCGGACAGGTTGAGGACCTCGGAGACCACCCCCTGGCCGGCGAAGGCGGCGTCGCCGTGGATGAGCAGGGGCAGGATCGTGTAGGTGCCGGGGGCCCGGTCGATCACGTCCTGGGTGGCCCGCACGATGCCCTCCACCACCGGATCGACGGCCTCGAGGTGCGACGGGTTGGCAGCCAGCTGCACCGGCATGACGTGGCCGTTGCGGCTGGCGAAGGTCCCCTTGGCGCCGAGGTGGTACTTCACGTCGCCCGAGCCCTGGACCATGTCGGCGTCGACGTTGCCCTCGAACTCGTTGAAGATCTGCCCGATCGACTTGCCGACGACGTTGGCGAGCACGTTGAGCCGGCCGCGATGGGCCATGCCGAGCACGGCTCCGTCGAGCCCGGCGTCGGCGGCCGACTCGAGGACGGCGTCGAGGAGGGGGATGGCCGACTCGGCGCCCTCGATGCCGAAGCGCTTGGCACCCACGTACTTGGTGGCCAGGAACCGCTCGAAGGCCTCGGCTGCGTTGAGCTTCTCGAGGATGTGGCGTTGATCGGCACCGCTGACCGTGGCGGGGACGCCCTCCACGTGCTCCTGGATCCACCGCTTCTGGTCGGGCTCCTGGATGTGCATGTACTCGACACCGACGGTGCGGCAGTACGCGTCGCGGAGGATGCGGAGGATCTCCGAGAGGGGCAGGCGATCGTGGCCGGCCAGCCCGTCGGTGAGGAACTCGCGGTCGAGGTCCCAGATTGTGAGCCCGTTGGTGGCCGGATCGAGCTCGGCGTGCATCGTCGGGACCTTGATCCGCAGGGGGTCGAGATCAGCGATGAGGTGGCCCCGGACCCGGTGCATGTTGACGAGGGTGTGGACCTGGAGCTGCTTGAGCAGCGTCGCCTCCACCGAGTCGACCGGGTTCACGTCGGTCCGCCACTGCACGGCCTCGTAGGGCACGCCCAGCGAGGTGAAGATCTCCTCGTAGAAACCGTCGGCCCCGAGGAGCAGCTCGTGGACCTTCTTCAGGAACAGCCCCGACTCGGCCCCCTGGATGATGCGGTGGTCGTAGGTGGAGGTGATGGTGACCACCTTCGACACGCCCAGGTCGGCGAGGGCTCGCCGGTCGGCCGCCTGGTACTCGGCCGGGAAGTCGATCGATCCGACGCCCACGATCACGCCTTGTCCCGGCATCAGCCGCGGCACCGACTGGACGGTCCCGATCGTGCCGGGGTTGGTGAGGGTGGCCGACGCGCCGGCGAAGTCGTCGGGCGAGAGGCGGTTGGCCCGGACCTTGCGGATCAGCTCCTCGTAGGCGTCGTGGAAGGCGCTGAAGTCGAGCGTGTCGGCGTCCTTGACCACCGGGACGAACAGGGTC
>DASXLH010000280.1:0-2812 GCA_036496335.1 Acidimicrobiales bacterium | reverse complement strand
CGCGATCGATGAGCGAGAGATCCTGCTTCTCGACCGCGTCGAGCGTGCGACCCCACAGCTCGAGGACCCGCTTGGACGACGCGTCCTCGCCGGTGCGGGCGAGGAAGTCGACGGCCCGGGTGTAGTACTCACGCTGGATCTCGAGGGCCGACGCGCTGCGCCCGGCGGCCAGCCGCACCGGCCGGGTACCGGTGAGATCGTGGCTGATCTCGCGGATAGCCCGGATCGGGTTCTCGAGCGTGAGGTCGCGCCAGGGTGAGCTGTCTTCTTCGAGCATGCGCAGGATGATCGACGTCGCACCGACCTTGAGGAAGGTGGCGTACTCGCTCATGTTGGAGTCGCCCACGATCACGTGCAGCCGGCGGAACCGCTCGGCGTCGGCGTGGGGCTCGTCCCGGGTGTTGATGATGGGACGGCTCCGGGTGGTGGCCGAGGAGACGCCCTCCCAGATGTGCTCGGCCCGCTGGGAGATGCAGTACATCGCCCCCCGGGCGGTCTGGAGCACCTTGCCGGCGCCGGCGTAGATCTGACGGCTCACCAGGAACGGGATGAGGACCTCGGCGTAGTGACCGAAGTCGTCACGGCGGCTGGTGAGGTAGTTCTCGTGGCAGCCGTAGGAGTTGCCGGCGGAGTCGGTGTTGTTCTTGAAGAGGTAGATGACCCCCCGGATGCCCTCCTCTCGCAGCCGGCCCTCGGCGAAGGTGAGGAGCTGCTCGAGGATCCGCTCCCCGGCCTTGTCGTGCACGACCAGGTCGTAGAGCGAATCGCACTCCGGCGTGGCGTACTCCGGATGGGAGCCGACGTCGAGGTAGAGCCGGGCGCCGTTCTCGAGGAACACGTTGGAGCTGCGCCCCCAGGACACCACGCGGCGGAAGAGGTAGCGGGCGACCTCGTCCGGGCTCAGCCGGCGCTGGCCCCGCAGCGTGCACGTGACGCCGTACTCGTTCTCGATCCCGAAGATCCGGCGATCCACGTCAGTGGCCGCCGAGCGGCCGCGCCTGGGAGGTCACGATGGTCACGGTACAGCCGGAGGACCGCCCCCGAGCGGAGACCGTCCGTCGGGCATGGCTCGGGTCAGCCCACCAGGGCGGTGAGCTCGTCGCCCTCCACGCGGCGGAAGGCCCGTCGCTCCCCGTTGCGGTCGAGGACGGCGACCTCGAGGTCGCCAGCCGGCAGCGTCCGGTCGGGTCCGCCCAGGGCGGCGACGGCAGCGTGCAGCGCGGTGGGCAGATCGGCATCGTCCTGCCAGGTGCTCTCGAGCCGGGCGTTGATGGTCTCGGCCTCCCCGCCGAGCACGCAGAAGCGGTGCTCGTCGACCACGGAGCCGTCATACGGGATGCGGAAGATGTTGTCGCCGGCCGGCGTGTGACCCACCTCGGCGACGAGGATCTCGACCTCCATCGGCTTCATCTCGTGGGTGAAGACGTTGTTGAGGATCTGGGCGTACTGGTTGGCCAGGCTGCGGGCGTCGACGTCCTCGCGGCTGTAGGAGTAGCCCCGCAGGTCGGCGGCTCGGACCCCGGCGATGCGCAGCGAGTCGAACTCGCTGTAACGCCCGACGCCGGCGAAGGCGATCCGGTCGTAGATCTCGCTCACCTTGTGGAGGATGTCCGAGGTGTTCTCGGCGCAGAGGAGGATGCCGTCGGCGAACGAGCCGACCACCAGGGGTCGACCCCGGGCGATGTTCTTGCGGGCGAACTCGGCCCGGTCCTTCATGACCTGCTCGGGCGCCACGTAGAACGGCATGCTCATCGGTTGTCCCTCCCGGACGAGGTGCCGAGCATGGTCGGCGCGATGCCGATCGAGGCGCTGGTGGGCGTGGCCAGTCGGGAGACCAGGGCCTGGAAGCGCTCGGCCACCTCCGACTCGGGCACCCGCTCGAAGCCCTCGGCGGTGATGGTGGCGACCGTCGGGAAGATGCCCCGGACGAGGTCGGGCCCGCCGGTGGCGGAATCCTCGTCGGCCGCCTGGAAGAGGGCGTTCACGGCGAGCTCGACCACGGCGGCCCGGTCGAGCCCCTCTTCGAAGCCCATCTTCACGACGCTGGCGGCGTAGAGGCTCCCGGATCCGGTGGCGGCGTAGTCGGCCTCTTCGTAGCGGCCGCCGGTGATGTCGAACTGGAAGAGCCGGCCGGCTTCCCGGCGGCGGTCGAAGCCGGCGAAGAGCGGGACCACGGCGAGGCCCTGCATCGCGGCTGGGAGGTTGTTGCGGACCATCTGGGAGAGTTGGTTGGCCTTTCCCTCCAAGGAGAGCTGCGCGCCCTCGACCTTCTCGTAGTGCTCGAGCTGGAGCTGGAAGAGCTTCACCATCTCCATGGCCGGTCCGGCCGCTCCGGCGATGGCGACGCCGCTGTGGCGATCGGCCGGGAAGATCTTCTCCATGGTGCGGTGGGAGATCACGTTGCCCGACGTGGCCCGTCGGTCGCCGGCCATCAGGACGCCGTCGGCGTACCGGACGGCCACGACGGTGGTGCCGTGGACCACGTCGTCGACGGGACGCGACGGTGCCACCGGGCCGAGGCCCACACGGTCGAGCAACTTCGCGAAGTTCGGACCCGGGTCGTCGCCCGGGGGGAAGAGCGGGATGGTCACCGGCGGAGGCTACCCCCGGCTACTGGCCGCCCTTCTGGACGTAGGACCGGACGAAGTCCTCGGCGTTCGTCTCGAGGACGTCGTCGATCTCGTCGAGGAGGTCGTCGAGGTCGGCCTTCAACTTCTCCCCCCGTTCGGAGACGGCCGGGGATTCCTCGACGACCTCGTCTTCCCGGGCTGGTGCCGGCCTGCGCTTCTGCTCACGTTCTGCCATGTGAATC
>DASXLH010000279.1:0-2891 GCA_036496335.1 Acidimicrobiales bacterium | reverse complement strand
GCAAGTACGAGATCATCGTCGTCGGCACCGGCCTGGCCGGCGCCTCAGCCGCCGCCACCATGGCAGGCCTCGGCTACAACGTCTCGGTCTTCACGTACCACGACTCGCCGCGGCGAGCGCACTCGATCGCCGCCCAGGGCGGCATCAACGCCGCCAAGAACTACCGGGCCGACGGCGACTCGGTGGAGCGCCTCTTCTACGACACCGTCAAGGGCGGCGACTTCCGGGCCCGTGAGGGCAACGTGTACCGGCTCGCCCAGCTCTCAGTGGACATCATCGACCAGTGCGTCGCCCAGGGCGTGCCCTTCGCCCGGGAGTATGGCGGGCTGCTGGACAACCGGTCCTTCGGCGGGGCGCAGGTGTCGCGCACCTTCTACGCCCGGGGCCAGACCGGCCAGCAGCTGCTCCTCGGCGCCTATCAGGCGCTGATGCGCCAGGTGGCCGCCGGCACGGTCACCCTGCACGACCGCACCGAGCTGCTCGACGTCGTCACCGTCGACGGGAGCGTGGCCGGCATCGTGACCCGCCACCTCC
The DNA here is from genome assembly GCA_036496335.1 of Acidimicrobiales bacterium. GTDB lineage: Bacteria > Actinomycetota > Acidimicrobiia > Acidimicrobiales > CADCSY01 > JAEKLB01. The sequence goes on along the minus strand of DASXLH010000279.1, from coordinate 2,357 downwards.
ACTCCGGCGAGGTCCAGTCCTGGTCGGCCCATGCCGTGGTCCTTGCCACGGGCGGCTACGGCAACGTCTTCTTCCTCTCCACCAACGCCAAGCACTCCAACGCCTCGGCCATCTGGCGGGCGTACCGCAAGGGGGCGGCCTTCGCGAACCCCTGCTTCACCCAGATCCACCCCACCTGCATCCCGGCGAGCGACGACTTCCAGTCGAAGCTGACCCTGATGTCGGAGTCGCTCCGCAACGACGGCCGCATCTGGGTGCCCGAGCGCTTCGACGACACCCGTCGTCCCGACCTCATCCCCGAGGACGAGCGCGACTACTTCCTCGAGCGTCGCTACCCCGCCTTCGGCAATCTCGTCCCCCGTGACGTCGCCTCGAGAGCGGCCAAGGCCGAGGTCGACCGGGGCAAGGGCGTGGGCGAGCTGAAGAACGGCGTGTACCTCGACTTCTCGACGTCGATCGCCAGGCTCGGCCGCGAGGTCATCAACGAGCGCTACGACAACCTGTTCGAGATGTACCAGCGCATCACCGACGACGACCCGTTCCAGGTCCCGATGCGCATCTACCCGGCCGTGCACTACACGATGGGCGGGCTCTGGGTCGACTACAACCTCCAGACCACCATCCCCGGCCTGTTCGCCGGTGGTGAGGCCAACTTCTCCGACCACGGCGCCAACCGCCTGGGCGCATCGGCGCTCATGCAGGGCCTGGCGGACGGCTACTTCGTCCTGCCGGCGACCCTGGGCGACTACCTGTCCGGGCGTCTCGGCCAGCCGCCGGTCCCGATCGACCACCCCGCCTTCAAGGAGGCGGAGGCGGCCGTGCGCGACCGCACCAAGCGGTTCCTCTCCACGGGCGGCACCCGCACGGTGGACTGGTTCCACCGGGAGCTCGGCAAGATCATGTGGGAGAACTGCGGCATGGCCCGCAGCACCGAGACGCTCTCCAAGGCGCTCAGCGAGATCCCCGCCCTGCGGGACGAGTTCCGCAAGGACGTCCGGGTGCTCGGCAGCGACGAAGGGCTCAACCAGGCTCTCGAGAAGGCCGGACGCGTCGACGACTTCTTCGACCTTGCCGAGCTGATGTGCCGCGATGCCCTGCACCGGGAGGAGTCGTGCGGCGGCCACTTCCGCCTCGAGCACCAGACCGAGGACGGCGAGGCCCTGCGCGACGACGACAACTTCGCCTACGTGGCGGCCTGGGAGTTCGCCGGCGACGGAGCCGAGCCGGTGCTCAACAAGGAGCCCCTCGAGTTCGAGCACGTCCACCTGGCCCAGAGGAGCTACAAGTAGATGGACCTGACCCTGAAGATCTGGCGCCAGGCCGGACCCGAGGCCAAGGGGGCGATCGAGACCTACGACCTGCCGGGGATCAGCCCGGACATGTCCTTCCTCGAGATGCTCGACATCCTCAACGACCGCCTCACGACCGACGGCAAGGAGCCGGTGGCGTTCGAGCACGACTGCCGGGAGGGCATCTGCGGCTCCTGCGGCGTGATGATCAACGGCCAGGCTCACGGCCCGCAGAAGGGCACCGCCACGTGCCAGCTGCACATGCGCAAGTTCAAGGACGGCGACACGATCGTCGTGGAGCCGTGGCGGGCGGCCGCGTTCCCGGTGGTGCGGGACCTCGTCGTCAACCGGTCGGCCTTCGACCGCATCATCGAGGCCGGCGGCTACGTCTCGGCCAACACCGGGTCGGCCCAGGAGGCCAACCTCACGCCCATCCCCAAGCCCGCCGCCGATCTGGCCATGGACGCCGCCGCATGCATCGGTTGCGGCGCCTGCGTGGCCGCCTGCCCCAACTCGGCCGCCCAGCTCTTCACGTCGGCCAAGCTCGCCCACCTCAACCTGTTGCCCCAGGGCCAGCCGGAGCGCTGGAAGCGCACCGAGGCGATGGTCGAGACGATGGAGCAGTACTTCGGCACCTGCACCAACCACGGCGAGTGCTACGAGGCCTGCCCGAAGGAGATCAGCCTCGACTTCATCGCCTACATGAACCGCGACTACCTCAAGGCCAAGACGAAGAACCGCGGCCTCATCGGCCAGACCTGAAAAAAAGGTCTCGGCTCACCCGGCCACCCAGGTGGCCGGCTCGTCGACGCCGATCACCTCGTCGCCCACCAGCAGATCGCCGATCAGTCGTCCCTCGTCGAACTCGAGGTCGAGACCGAGGGCCACGAGGTCGCCCCGCTCGTCGTCCGGGTCGTCGACCGCCAGGGCGAAGGCCTCCAACCCGACCGTCCAGCGGCCGTCGCGCTCGTCGACGAGGCTCAGCCACAGGCCGTTGGCCCGGATGTCGATCGAACCCGCCGCCGGGACGGGGGCGTCGTCCTCCCGCAGCACCAGCAGCTGCCCCTC
>DASXLH010000278.1:0-16438 GCA_036496335.1 Acidimicrobiales bacterium | reverse complement strand
CACCTTCGGGTGGCGCGCGACACGGGAGGGGTCGGGCGATGGAGCTCGAGATCACGTCGGACCAGGAGTTCTTCCAGGAGACGACACGCAAGTTCATCCGGGCCGAGTGCCCGGTCACGGCCGTGCGGGCGCTCCGCTTCGACGACCGTGGCTTCGACCCCGCCTACTGGCGACAGGGGGCGGAGCTGGGGTGGACGTCCTTGCTCGTGTCCGAGGAGGACGGCGGCGGCAGCATCAGCGGTCGCGGGCTGGTCGACCTGACCCTGGTCGCCCACGAGTTCGGCCGCCACGCCTCACCTGGGCCCCTGCTGCCGGCCAACGTGGTGGCATCGGCCCTGAGCCGGCGGGGCTCGCCCGACCAGAAGGCGGCCTGGCTGCCGGGCCTGCTGTCCGGGGAGGTGGTGGCCGCCTGGGCCCATCCCGAACCGGCCCCGAACGCCGGGCTCGGGGTGGTGACGTTGGAGATCACCAGGGAGGGCGACGACTACGTCCTGCGAGGGGTCAAGGCCCCGGTCGAAGCCGGTGGCCAGGCCGAGGTCCTCCTGGTGTCGGCGCGGCTCGCCGACGGCGGGCTCATCCAGCTGGTCGTCCCGGTCGGCACCCCCGGCGTCACCGTCGAGGCCCTGACCGGGCTCGACGTCTCCCGCCGCTTCGCCAAGGTGGTCTTCGACGGTGCCCGTCTACCGGCGTCGGCCGTGCTCGGTGATCCGGGCGGGGACACGTCGGTGGAGGTCGAGCGCCAGCTCCAGGAGGGCCTGGTGATCCAACTGGCTGAGACGGTGGGCGCCATGGACATCGCCTTCGAGATGACGGTGGAGTGGGCCTTCAACCGCTACTCCTTCGGCCGGCCCCTGGCCTCCTACCAGGAGCTCAAGCACCGCTTCGCCGACATGAAGACCTGGCTCGAGGCCAGTCATGGCGTCGCCGCCAAGGCCGCCCACTCCGTCCAGGACGCTGCCCCCGGGGAGCAGTACGGAGCCGCCAGCGAGTACACCAGCGTGGCCAAGTCCTACATCGGCCAGTACGGGCCGGAGCTGGCCCAGGACTGCGTGCAGATCCACGGCGGCATCGGCGTCACCTATGACCACGACCTGCACCTGTTCCTCCGGCGGATCACCGTCGACCGGGCGCTGCTGGGCACGCCGGCAGAGCACCGCGACCGACTGGTGACCATCCTCGAGAGCCGGCTGTCCGAGATGGAAGGAGCGGCCCGATGACGACGACATCGATGGGCGACCAGGTGGAGGACCTCGAGTCCTTCCGTCAGCGGGCCCGCGACTACCTCAAGGCGCACATGCCGCCCGCCTCGCCGTCGAGCGGGGGTGGCGAGCTGCCCGACGAGGAGGAGCTGGCCCAGATCGCCCGCAGCCGTGTCCTGCAACGCCTTCTCTTCGACGGAGGCCTGGCCGGGATCCTGTTCCCCCCGGAGTACGGGGGCCAGGGCCTGACCGTCGAGCACCAACGGGTGCTCAACGAGGAGATCGTCGGCTACGAGTACCCGTCGCGCATGGGGGTCACGTTCGCCCCGTGCGGCGCGCTCATCGACGAGTTCGCCCGCCACGACATGAAGCAGCGTCACCTGCCGGCGATGTTGAAGGGCGACGAGATCTGGATGCAGCTGCTGTCCGAGCCGAGTGGTGGCTCCGACCTGGCCGGAGCGCAGCTCACCGCCGTCCAGGACGGTGAGGAGTGGGTCCTCAACGGCTCGAAGATCTGGTCGTCGGGGGCGTGGTACGCCGACTTCGGGCTCTGCCTCACGCGCACGAACTGGGACGTGGAGAAGCACCGTGGCCTCACGGTCTTCGGCGTGGATCTGCACCAGGCCGGCGTCGAGATCCACCGGATCGAGATGCTCAACGGGGCCAAGGACTTCTGCCAGGTCTTCATGACCGACGTCCGGGTGCCCGACACCGACCGCGTCAGCGAGGTCGACGACGGGTGGACGGTCGGGATCCGCTGGCTCTTCCACGAGCGCTCGCTGGCATCGGGTTCGCCCTACTTCACCCGTCCGGCTACGCAGGAACGGGTGCCGTTACGGGGCTCCTCCACCGAGGACCTCGTCCGGATCGCCAGGGACCTCGGCGTGCTCGGCGACCCGCGGGTACGGGAGCTGCTGGGCGAAGCCCACACGCTGACGATGGTCGGCCCGGAGCTCTCCCAGCGGATCTTCCAGCTCATCGGACGAGGCGAGATCTCCGACCAGGCCGCCGCCATCAGCCGGCTCTTCAGCGGCAACGCCCGGGCGCGTGGCAACACGATCGGGATGGAGATCGCAGGGCCCGGGGCAGTGGCCTGGGCCGCCGATCAGGACGAGGTCGGCCAGCTCGGCATCGACTACCTCACCCGTCAGGCCGGTTCGATCGGCGGCGGCACGGTGGAGATGGCCCGCAACGTCATCAGCGAGCGGGTGCTCGGAATGCCGAGAGAGCGCACCGCCGACCGGGACGTGGCGTTCCGTGACGTGCCTCGCAGCGCCCCTAGCCGCTGATCGTCACCCGCCCCGCCCGCTGCCCCGTCGCCCCAACTCACCGGAGAGGTCCCATGCCCTTCACCATCGGGAAGAACTTCCACATCATCCACATGACCGACAACCTGAAGGAGCTCGATGCCTGGTACTACGACATCTTCTCCTGTCAGCGCTTCATGCCCGACAGCTACATGCCGGCTGAGGTCCGGGACGCATCGCTGGTGCTCATCGGCAACCTCTGCGTCGAGCCGCTGGCCCCGTCCTTCCACGTCGAAGGATGGGACTCCATGCCCCTTGGGCGGTTCCAGAAGCGATTCGGCAAGCGGTGGCACTCGCTGGCCTGGTACGTCCCCGACGGCTTCGGCGATCTCTACCGCGGCGTGGTCAAGGCCGGCGTGCGGACCTACGGGACAGGCGGGGTGAAGCAGGAGGCCGACGAGCCGGTCGGCGCGGTCTTCACCCATCCCCGCGACACCTACACCCAGATCGAGTTCGTGCCGGGTCGTCGACCCGACCAGCCGCAGGCCCGACCCTCGATGTCGGACCCGCGGTTCCGACCCGGATGGAGCCCGGACTGGTGGGCCCGGCACCATCCCCTCCACCTCCTCAACTTCTCCCACGCCACCCTCACCGTTGGCGACGTCGACAAGGCCCGGGACCGCTACGTCGAGCTGTTCGACGGCCGGCTGCTCCACGAGGGTGAGGATGACCTGAGTGGCACGCGGAGCGCCTTCGTGGCGGTGGGGGAGGACATGGTGGTCGAGCTGGCCCAGCCCCTCGACCCGTCGCTGCCCATCGGTGTCGACCACGAGCGCAACCACGACAGCCTCTACTCGGCGACGTTCAAGGTCGCCGATCTAGCCGCCGCCGAGGAGTACCTGCGTCGCAAGGGCGTCGACTTCACCCACGGCGACGGCACGACCCTGTTCACCGATCCGGCCACCACGCAGGGGGTGGTCATGGGCTTCACCACCTGGTCGATCCCCGGCGATCCCCGCCCCGACTGGCTGGATGAGGCGTAGCCCGGACGCGAGAAGGGGCGGGCCTTGCGGCCCGCCCCTTGCTCGTGGAGGTCTGCTGCGTACGGCTCAGGGCCGAGGCGTCAGAGGTTGTACAGCTTGGCGGCGTTCTTCCAGACGATCTTCTGCTTCGTCTCGTCGTCGATGCCACCGAAGTGCTTCTCCACGACCGCCTGCGACTCCGGCCACGTCGAGTCGGGGTGCGGGTAGTCGGTGGCGAACATGAGGGTGTCGGCGCCGAGCATGTCGATGGTGCGCATGCCCGCCATGTCGTCCTCGAAGGTGGCGAAGAACTGGTTGGCCCAGTAGCTGCTGGGCTTCTCCTTGATCATGCCGCGACCGCCCCAGTTGTGGCGGCGCTGCATGGTGTCGAGGCGCTCCAGGTAGTAGGCGATCCAGCCGATGCCGGACTCGACGAGCACGATGCGCAGGTCGGGGTTGTCCGGGACCATGCCACCCAGGATCCAGGTGCTGATCAGCTCGGCCATGACGATGGGCGGCAGCGACTGGAAGATGCCCTTGGCCGGGGTCGGATCGGCCGCCTGCAGGGCCGACAGGCCGGGCGAGGCGTTGGTGTGCAGGCTCAGCGGGATGCGGCTCGCCGCGAACGCCTGCCAGAGCGGCTTGTACTGGTCCTCCCAGTACGGAGCCAGGCCGGCGTAGGCGGTCGGGTAGGTCGGAACCGTGAGGGCCTTGAAGCCCATGCCGGCCAGGCGCTCGAGCTCGGCCACGCCTTCGGCGGGATCGAGCACGGGGATGATGCCCACGGGGATGAGCCGGTCGGGCGCAGCCTCGATCCACTGCTGGAGGGCGTTGTTGTAGGCCTGGAAGCAGGCGACGCGGGCCTCGGCCGTCTTGAGCCGGTAGAAGACACCGCCGTCGAAGCCGAAGGCGCTCTGGCTGTAGAGAACCTCAGCCTCGATGCCGTCCGTGTCCTGGTCCTTGAGGCGATCCTCCTGGACGTGGTCACCCGGGCGGTTCTGGGCCGGCCAGTCGCGGTGGGCCCGGTTGTTCGGCATGTTCATCGCGGCCACGATCGCGGCCTGCTCGGCGAGGATCGCGTCGATCTCCGGCACGTACTTGCTCGAGAGGTGCTCGAGGAACGCTTCGTTGGTGATCGTGACGTGCGACTCAGCCGAGATGATGCGCTGCTGGGTGGTCTCTGCCATAGGTCCCCCTCTGGGAGTGGAGCGTCGCGTCGTTGGTGGTGGCTGCAAGTGTGGCGCCGGTCATAACGATTGCACGACTTCCCACTTGGACGTGCACGAACGCCCCGATCCGAGCTACGACGGAGCACCCGAGCAGGAACTCGGGGAGAGACCGGAGAACTACGCAGCGTGGAAGCGCGTCGAGGGGTGACGACGGATCGTGCCGGGGATGGGGGGCTGCGATGAGCCCCCGCGCCTGGGAGCGCCTGGCCCGAGCCATCGAGGGGCCGTCGGAGACGCTCGACAACCTGTGCCTCTGGGCGTGGCGGCGCTATCACAAGGCGGAAGCCCGTCAGGCGTCGCGGAGCCGTCGATCTGGTCGGACCACGACCGCCCAGTCGCCGTCGCGTCCCGTCGAGGCGCCGGCACGCCCGGTCGAGGCGCCCGCTGCGCCGCGTCCCATGCACGTCGTTCGCTGACGATCCTCCCTCGGGGCACCGCCCCTGACAGGAGGGCCTGGCTCAGATCGAGGGCCACCGGGTGGCGCTCGAACGACGCCGACCCCGCCGGTCGCCGAGCGCCCATGCCCGCCGCCACGAGGTGGTCGACGGTCCGGTGAGCGGCGGCGTGGTCCCGGCCGCGGCCCGCTGGCGAGCGCCCCACCAGTCGGTGGCGGCCTCGTCGGCCAACGTCGCCACCGCCGCCTCGATCCGGGCGGCGAGGCGGGTGGTGTTCTCCCCCTCGACGGGGAGGATCGGATGGCCGAAGGTGACGGTCGTGACGCCGGGCCGGGGCCGACGGTCACCCTTGGCATAGATGCGGTCCGTCCCCCGGATGTGGACCGGGACCACTGGCACATCGCACCGAGAGGCGAGGTAGGCGGCGATCCCGCGGTGGCCCTGACCCCAACCGTCCGGGCTGCGGCCGCCCTCCGGGAAGATCACGACGCTCCAACGGTCGGCGATCAGCTCGGCCAGCTGGTCGGCGGAGCGCCGGTTGACGCGGGTCCGTTCGAAGGGCACCGCCCCGAGGGCCAGAGCCGAGGCCGCCGACGTGAGCCAGTTGCCGAAGAAGTAATCGGCGGCGGCGCCGATCACCAGGCGGTGACGCCACGGTTCGGGGATCGACGTGAGCAGGATCGGAGCGTCGAGGTGGCTGTGGTGGTTGCCGGCGAAGATGGCAGGGCCGCGCAGATCGGTGAGTCGGTCGAGGCCGGCGCGGGTCGGCGCCGCCAGGCCCTGCACGGCCACCCGCAGCGGCCCCTCGACGAAGAGGACCCGGGCCATCCGCGCCGGTTGGCGCCGGGCGTAGCCGGTGTCGTAGTGGACGCCGTAGGCCGGCTCGTCCGGGAGCACCTCCACGCCGCCGGGCTGGGTTGGGGCGGTGAACGGGAACCCCACCCGGGGCACGGCAATCCTCATGGCCGGGCGGGCGTCACGTGACGTCGGCCAGCAGGAGAGGCGGGGCGTGCATGTGGGTGATGGATGGGTCGCGGCCGACGACGTCCTCGGCCATCTCCAGGGCGTCCCGCAGGGTCGAGGCGGACTTGAAGCCGAGGCGGCGCACGGCCCGGGCGTCGCCACCGACCACGATCACGGCACCGAGGTGCTCGAGCGCGTGCGCGCCCCAGTACCACATGTAGAACGGGTGGACGCCGTGGTAGGCGTAGCCGGTGCGGTAGAGGTGGCGGTACCACTCGTCCTCGGCGAAGGACTTCTCGAAGCGCTTCTCCATCTCGAGCGGGTCCTTGGTCTCGGTGAGCACCTGCTCGAAGAAGTCGATGTAGCTGGGATGGTGCACGGGGTGGAACGCCCAAGGCGTGGGGTGGCTCATGATGAGCACGCCCCCCTCCCGCACCAGCGGCTTGTTGCGGTAGAGGTTGAAGAAGTAGCCGAGCCCCAGGCACATCACCAGCACGGGGTTCATGATCGAGTTGACGTTGTAGGGGCAGACGTACGGGAGCCCCATGGTGAGCACGTCGGTCTGTCCGTCGACGGGGACGAGCTGCTGCTCGTACACCTTGGCCGTGGTCAACCGGTGCACGGCCTCGATCTCGCCGGCCTGGATCCCAGTCATGTCGTGCGGCGCCAGGATCGAGTTGAAGATCGAGCGCCGGATCCGATCGGGCGTGCGGGCCAGAGCCGTCGAGGAGGCCACGAAGGTGGCTCGGTCACGCGCCGACCACTCCCACTCCCGCTTCTGGAGGAAGTCGAAGGGCTTGGGGAACGTGTCGTTGTTGAGCGTGGTCTCGATCTGGAAGATGTTCACGCCCGCCTTGCGGATCACCTCGCCCATCCGCCAGTTGGAGGAGTGGAGCTCCGAGCGGTGCTGGTCCATGAACGACCGGCTCTGACGCATGGTGGCGACGTTGTGGTGGTGGCGGAGGCTGCGGTAGCTGGCCAACCCGGTGGCGGTGGACTTGTGGCCCCCGTCCATGGCGACGAGGTTGATGTTGACGTAGATGAGCAGATCTGATTCGGCCGCTCGCCGGTTGATCTCGACCTCCTCGCCTTTGTCCGTTTCCCCCAGGAAGGCCATGCCCTCGGGGTCCTCGGCGTCGTGGTTGTAGAGCTGGCCCCGCGGGGTGAAGGCGTCGTAGACGCGGTCGCCGAGGGCGTGGCGCAGCTCGGCCTCGGTCATCCGCCGGTGCAGGGCCAGGGCGGCGATGATGTGGACGTCGTCCACGCCGGCGTCGGCCGCCATGTCGAGCACCGCCTCGATGACGCGCTGGCGGACGTCGGGGCGTCGCATGGGCGGCAGGGGCAGCGAGATGTCGTCGAAGGCGATGGTCAGCTTCATGCCGGCAAAGAGCCGGGCGGGGAGCGGGTCGCTGTCGACGGGGTTCAGGAGGGCGTGGCGGATGGCGGCGTCAGGGTCGTCGAGCACCGGGAGGGCCTCGGGCGGGTAGATGACGCGGCTACCGGTCGGGAGGCGCTCGAGCCTGAACCCCTCGCCGTGCATGAACAGCGTCGGCGGGGTCGAGCGGTCGACCTCGAGGACGAAGCCGGGTCGGGTCATCGGGTCAATCTCGTTCCCCTGGTGGTGGTCATGCGGCGCGGAGGTCGAAGGCGATCTTGACGGCGCCCCGACGGCCCGCCTCGGCCGCGTGCGCCAGCGCTTCGGCGTAGCGGTGGAGAGGGTAGGTGGCGCTCACCAGCCGGCCCAGCTGGGCCGGGCCGACCAGGTCGGTGGCGATCTCGAAGGTGCGCCGGCCGGCCGGCGCACCATCGGCGTGGCTCTGGCCGTCGAGCTCGGGCTCTCGCCCGTAGGCGTAGGCGCCGACCAGCTCGATCTCCCGCTGCCACAGCGGCGTGAGGTCGACGCGTGTGTGCCCTGGCATGCCGGCCAGCACGACCCGACCACCGGGGCGGGTGATGGCGAGCGCGGTGGCGATGCTGGCCGCGCTCCCGACGCAGTCGAGCGTGGCGTCGACGCCCCCGGTGAGCCGCTCGATGCCGTCGGCCCCGTCGCGGTTGGCCACCGCCGAGGTCTCGGCGAAGCGCCGGGCGACGCGGACGATCTCGTCGTCGCCCACGACGAGATCGCCGCCCAGCTCTCGGGCCAGGGCCTTCTGGTGGGGATGACGGGCGGCCACCAGGATGCGGCTGTCCGGGCCGGCCTGGCGCAGGGCGGCAATGGAGCACAGGCCGATGGTGCCGGCCCCGATCACGGCGATGCGCCCGGTGCCGAACCCGGCGAGGCGGTGCACGGCGTGGACGGCGCAGGCGGTGGGCTCGATCATCACCGCCTCCTCGTCGCTGAGTTCGGCGGGGACGTCGTGGAGCTGGCTCGCATGGGCGACGAAGCCGGTCGACCAGCCGCCGCCGGTGTCGGCGCAATACCCGGTCTGCAGGCCGGGCTTGAGGTGACCGGCGGCGATGTGCTCGCACCGGCCGAGCTCGCCCCGAGCGCAGGCCGGGCAGACCGGGTCGATGTCCCTGGCCTCGCAGCCGAGCACGGCCTCGAGGACCACCCGTCGACCATCCTCGAGATCGCCGACCACCTCGTGCCCGGGGACGAACGGGAACGACACGATCGGCTCGAACCATCGCGACGAGGTGGCGTCGATGGTGGCCAGGTCGGACCCGCACACCCCGCTGAGGCGGGGACGGACCGTCAGCCAGCCCGGGCCGGGTAGGGCCGGGGGATCGGCGTCGACCAGGCGGAGCGGACCGATACGGGCGCCACGGCCCGGGGCCACCATGCCGGCCATGCGGGCGGCTGCGAAGCGGGGGAGCGATCGCTCGAAGCGAAGAGCAGTCACTGCCGGTGTCCCTGTGGACAAACTGTTGATCTCTGATCGAGGTTGAGAGTTGAGGGCCGACCTTGCCGGCAAGGGAACCTCGAGGTCAGGCAGAGGTTGAGGTTCATCGGCCGACCTTCAGCTCAGGACCGATCGGCAAGAGCGGGCGAGGGCCTCCGGGGGCCTTGGCCCACTGCTCCACCAGCCAACCCCGCTTGCGGGCGATGGCGGCCAGGCGGGTCTCGGGGTTGATCGCCACCGGGAAGCCGACGGCTTCGAGCAGCGGCAGGTCGGAGGCGGAGTCGGCATAGACCACCGACTCCTCGAGCCGGAGCCCCCGGGACTCGGCGTAGTCCGCCAGGAGCATGGCCCGGGCTTCACCGGTGGGCGGGGCGGCATCGAGCTCGCCCGACCACGTGCCGTCGGGGTTGGCGGCCATGCGGGCGCAGATGATCTCGTCGAAGAGGGGCCGGAGGTTGTCGACGACGATGTCGAGGGCGCCGGTGATCAGCACGGTGTGGTGGCCGAGGGCCCGGTGCTGACGGACCCGCCGAAAGCCGGCCGGGAATCCCTGGGTGAGGATGAGGCTGGAGAGCAGCTCCCGACTGTCGGTCTCGAGCTGGGCGATCGGGGCGCCCTCGTAGCGCCGGTAGAAGTGGCGCAGGAAGTCGCCCCGGTCCCGCCGGTCGAGGGCCAACAGCCCGGGCGCCTCGGCCAGGGTCTTCACCACGAAGCGGACGCGTTCGTCGAGCGGAAGCCGTCGGGTGGCGAGCCAGGCGTACGAACCGACCACGTTGGAGGCGATCAACGTGTTCTCGAGGTCGAAGGCGGCCAGGTGGCGGTCGGGGGAAAGGACCTGCCGCCGGAGGCGAGTCTCTCGGTGCTCCCGGCCGCTGCCCGCCGCCGTCGTGCGGACCCGAGCGTGCTCGACGATCGACGGAAGATGGACGTCGTGGACGTAGGAGCTCCAGTCGATGACGCGGGGATCGAAGGCGAAGTCCCGGCGATCGTCGGCGTCGAGCGACTCCCACCGCTCGAGGAGACGATCGACCTGGAACACGGCCTCTGACTCGGCATAGGCGCCGTAGAGCTCGACGTAGCCGAGGGCCCGCTCGGCGTCGGTGCGCCGGTCCTCGAGCCGAGCCGACAAGCGGGCTTGGTTGCCCCGCAGAGGCAACATCGCCAGCGCGCTCTCGGCCCGGTCGATCGCCGTCACCGCCCGCTGGAGCTGGGCCTGCACCCGCCCTCGGCCCGGGAACGACCATTCGGCCACGACGATGGGCTGGCCCTTCGTGTCGTAGAGGGGATGCTCCCGGAACCAGCCCTGGACGAGGTGTACGAGGCGGCGGTACTTGAGCGGGTTGGCCTCCCCGGAGGCCACCTGGACGATCACGGGCTCGGGCTCCGGGCCCCGGGCGGCGGCGTCGATCACCGCGCCCACGACGAGATCGACGGGGATCACGTCGACGACGCCCTCGGGAATGCCGGGGAACTGCTTCAGCAGGCCGCGGGCGTAGGAGATGATCACCGGCTCGGCCATGCGGAAGCCGCGGATCCAGCCCGGCTTGGGCTCGGTGAGGGCGGACTCGATGATCGAGGGGCGCACGATGGTCACTGGCACGTCGCCATGGATCTCGAGCAGTGCCTTCTCGCCCAGCGCCTTCGTGTAGGCGTAGGCGTCGGGCCAGCCGAGCGACGACGCCCGGGCCCGGCCCGCCTCGACCAGCCGGTCGGCCACCCAGACGCTGCGGAGCCGCTCGGCCTTCGTCGACAGCAAGGGCGTGCCGGCGGCGCCGAGCTCGCGACGGGCACCCTTGTGGAAGGCGGCCAGTTGCGACGGCGTCCGTGACGCGGCTTCGAGGTCGGCGCGGGTGCGCCTGGCGGCGGCCACCTCGTCGCGCCAGTCGACCTCGGGCGAGAAAGGTTGGTCGAACAGGGGCAGCTCAGGGGCCCGCCCTCGCCGGTTGCCGGCGACGTAGCAGGTCGAGACGGCCACGAGGTGGGCGGTGGAGCCGACCGCCTGGAGCGCCTCGGCGATGCGGGTCGGACCCAAGAGGTTGACCTCGACGGCGCTGTCGAGGGGTGAGTCGAAGGCGACCGCCGCCGCCGAGTGGATGACGACGTCGACCGATGCCAGAGCCGCCCGACCAGCCTCGTCCAGGCCGAGCCCATCGGTGCTGACATCGCCGGCCAGGACGGTGAGACGGCGGGCGCACTCGGCCTCGAACTCCTCGCCCAGCTGCTCGCGGAGCCGGTCGAAGCAGTCGTTGCGCAGCACCTCCCGCTGGACCCGCTGGGCGGCGCTCGACCGCCGGCCGGAGCGGACGAGCAGGACCAGCTCGCATCCCGGCGCGGACCGCAGCAGACGCTCGACCAGGGCCGTGCCGAGGAAGCCGGTCGAGCCCGTGACCAGGATGCGCCGACCGTCCAGGGCGTCGGCGATCACCGGCTCTGTCTACCAGTCGCCGCGACGGCCGGTCTTCGATGGACAGGGCATCCGATCAGGCCCGAGCCCGTCCGGTTCGGCCCTCGTTCCGCCGGTGCCGGGACAGGGCCAAGTCGACGAGACGGTCGATGAGCGCGGCGTAGGGGAGGCCGGTGGCCCCCCACAACCGGGGGTACATGGAGTACGGGGTGAAGCCCGGGATGGTGTTGACCTCGTTGACGAGCAGACCCCGACCGGCCTCCTCGTAGAAGAGATCGACCCGGGCCAGGCCGGCGCAGCGCAGGGCCACGAACGCCTGCCGGGCCAGGTCTCGGGCCGCCAGGGCGACATCGGCCGGGAGGTCGGCCGGCACGTGCAGCTCCGCCCCCTCGCCGGAGTACTTGTCGTCGTAGTCGTAGAACTCGTGACTGGGGACGATCTCACCCATCACGGAGGTGTCCGGGTCGAGGTCGCCCAGCACGGCGCACTCCACCTCTCGTCCGACGATCGCCTCTTCCACGACGATCCACTCGTCGAAGCCGAAGGCCAGCCGGAGGGCATCCCCGAGCGCCAGCCGGTCGTCGACCTTGGAGACACCCACCGAGGAGCCCATGTTGGCGGGCTTGACGAAGACCGGCCAGCCCAGCTCCCGTTCGATCCGATCGGCCGTTGCACCATCCTCGTGGGGGTCGTCGCGCAGGGCCAGCCAGCCGGCCTGGGGGACCCCCGCCCGGGCCAGCACCTCCTTGGCCATCGCCTTGTCCATGGCCAGTGCGGAGGAGAGCACGCCACAACCGACGTAGGGCACGCCTGCCAGCTCGAGCAGCCCCTGGACGGTGCCGTCCTCCCCGAGGGGTCCGTGGAGGAGCGGGAAGACGACGGTCCGGGGCCCGCGGACCACGTCGAACGGGTCGACCTCGGGGCCGGCGGGGTCGAGACGATCGGGCGACTCGGTGGCCCGCACCCAACGCCCGTCCCGGTCGATCCCGACCGCCACCACCTCGTAGCGGTCCCGGTCGACGGCTCCGAGCACGGATGCGGCTGTCACGCACGACACGTCGTGCTCGGCCGACCGGCCTCCGAACAGCACCACCAGCCGGGTCGGGCCCGCATCGGGCCGGCCCTCCGTGGCCGGGCCGCTCACGACCGGCTCTCCGGACCGGGCTCGGCGACCATCCGTGGCAACGTACCCGCCGTGCGCTTCACGGCCGACGACCTGGCGGCGGCGACGGGTGGGCGCCGGACCGGGCCGAAGGTCACCGTCGAGGGCGTCGCCATCGACTCTCGGAGCGACGTCCGGGGCCGCTTGTTCGTGCCGGTCGTGGCCGCCCAGGACGGCCACCGCTTCATCCCCGACGCCCTGGCCGGCGGGGCCACGGCCTACCTGACGCAGCAGGTGCCCGCCGGCGGGACCGCCATCGAGGTCGACGACACGGTGCGAGCGTTGGCCGACATCGGCCTCGCCGCCCGTCGGCGGCTCCCCGGTCGCATCATCGGGATCACGGGATCGGTGGGCAAGACGACGGTCAAGGACCTCCTGGCGGCAGTGCTCGCCGTACGGCACAGGGTCGTCGCCGCCAGCGAGCGGTCGTTCAACAACGAGCTCGGCGTGCCGCTCACCCTGGCCAACGCCCCCGACGACGCCGAGGCGGTGGTGGTGGAGATGGGGGCCCGCGGCGTGGGGCACATCCGCGCCCTGTGCGCCATCGCTCGGCCCACGATCGGGATCGTGACCGCCGTCGGCCACGGCCACACGGAGTACTTCGGTACGAAGGAGGATGTGGCCCGGGGCAAGGGCGAGCTGGTCGAGGCGCTTCCGGCCGACGGATTCGCCGTCCTCAACGCCGACGACCCACTGGTGCGGGCGATGGCGTCGCGGACGAAGGCCACGGTCGTCCTGGTGGGCCTGCACGGGGCGGACGTGACCGCGGAGGCCGTCAGCCTCGACGACGACCTACGGGCCTCGTTCGTCCTGCGCACCCCGAGCGGGGCCACGCCCGTGCATCTCGCCGTGCGGGGCGCCCATCAGGTGGGGAACGCCCTCGCCGCCGCCGGCGGAGCGCTGTCGCTGGGTCTGACGCCGGAAGAGGTGGCCGAGGGCCTCGGCGTGGCCACCTCGTCGCCGTGGCGGATGCAGCTCCTCCGCACTCGCGGTGGGGCAACCGTCCTGAACGACGCCTACAACGCCAACCCCTTGTCCATGGCGGCCGCGTTGCGGGCCTTGGCCGCGCTGCCGGCCCGCCGGCGCATCGCCGTGATGGGGACCATGGCCGAGCTGGGGGCAGTGGCCGAGGCCGAGCACGCCCGGGCGGCGGCGCTGGCTGCTGAGCTCGGTGTCCGGGTGATCGCCGTCGACGAGCCTCGCTATGGCGGCGAGGTGGCCGGCGACATCGACGAAGCCGTCGAGGCCCTCGGCCCGCTGGGCGAGGGCGACGCCGTGCTCGTCAAGGGGAGCCGTGTGGCCGGGCTGGAACGCCTGGCGGAGCGCCTGGCGGGGCAGTGACGTCGGGGTCGGGCCGGGTCGAGCCGACCTAGCCTCGCCCCGATGGCGCGCACCCTCTACGAGATCCTCGGGGTGTCGAACCGGGCATCTCAGGACGAGCTGCGGCACGCCTATCGGGAGCGGGCGAGGGTCCTGCATCCCGACCACCAGCAGGCCCGTGGCACGGGGTCGAGCGATGCCCTGGGTGCGGACATGCGCGAGCTCAATGCCGCCTGGCGGGTGCTGCGCGACCCGGCGGGTCGGGCGGCCTACGACCGCTCGCTGGCGGCCGCGCAGGAGGCCGCCAATCGGTCCACGAGTGGCTGGTCCGACCCGGATCTGGATGACGAGGACGACCTCGACCGACCGTTCCGGGGGCGGCCGGCCGAGCCCGGCGACCTCGTGGTGGCGCTGGTGCGGGCCTTGCCCTGGATCGTGATCGTGGTCGTGCTCGGCTCGATCTTCGTGTTCACGGCCTTCGCCGGCCATCACGGAACCGACACCACCTCGCCGGTCTTGGGCGACTGCGTGCGTTCGACGGCATCGCTCGAGGTGGTTGCCTGCAGCCAGGTCGACGCGCTCCAGGTCCGCGACATCACGCAGCAGACCTCGGAGTGCCCCACGGGCACGATCGGCGTTCCTTCCGCCCGAGGGCGGGTGCTGTGCCTGCATCGGGCCGAGGCGCCCTCGCCCTAGGCTCGGCTCCGGTGACTGCGCCAGTCGCACCTTGGGCGCTCTCGGGCGAGGCGATGGTGGCCTTCGTGCGTCGGGCAGGGCTGCGCAGGTCGCTTCCCGACGGGATCGCACCCCTCCCGGGCCCCGTGGCCTTCGTGGCCGCTCGCTACGACGGCTCACCGGTCGGTCCCTATCTCGAGCTGGCGGTGGCCGAACCGGCCCGGCTCGGCCCCCGTCCAGGCTGGTGCGTCACGACCATGGCCGTCGACGTGCCGGAGGCCCGGGCCGGCGGACGGCTGAACTGGGGCTACCCCAAGGAGCTGGCTCAGTTGAGCTGGACGACCTGCGACGGCGTGTCGACCCTCCGGTGGTGCGAACGGGACATCGCCGTGTCCGGGACGCCCACCCGGTGGCGGGCGCCGGTGTTGGTGCCGATGCGGAGCGTGCAGCGGCGGGCCGACGGCCCGGTGGTGGTGCCCGGCGGGCTGCGAGGCATGGCCCGCACCGCCCGCTTCACGATCGAGATCCCTGATGATGATCCGTTGGCGCCCCTCGCCCGGGTCGGGGCGCGGGGCGTCCACCTCGCCAGCTTGCGCCTCAACGTCCAACCCGCCCGCCACCCTCGTGGCTGGGCGTCATCCTTGCGGGCACCGCTGCGGGCGCCGGCCCCCGGCCTGCTGCTGAGCAGCTGCACCGGCCCCACGGCCGCCGACGAGCCCCGCGCTATCTTGGCGGCCCCCGGGCGATTAGCTCAGCGGTAGAGCGCTGCCTTCACACGGCAGAGGCCACTGGTTCGAGACCAGTATCGCCCACCGGGTTTGTGCAGGTCAGAGGGGGGTGGCCCTCCTCGTGAGCGGGGTACCGGCCGTTGCACTACATCCGCTCTCGCCCCGGCGGGCAGTGAATCTGTCGTGGGCCGCCGTCTGGTCGCCCGCTGCTTAGGCGGCCTTCGCAGCTTGGGTGACGTTCGGGTGGCCGTCGCTGCCGCTGCCTACGCTCGGTCTCAGGTCCGCTTTGCTCGTGAAACCCGGGAAGCGCAGGCCGAAGCGGACTCGCACGTTCGGCTCGCTCGGGCGCGATAGGGACGCAGCATTGGCGGACGAGGGTGCGTCGCTCAACGGCGCCGGGATCGTCCATATAGGTGTCGCGGCGACGCCAGCCGCCTCAGCTGCCCCAGAACAGCATCGGGAGAATGATCCCTAAGTCGCCCACACCCATCAAGATCCAGCCGATGGTGTTCAAGTTGAATCCTGTGGTGGTGACGTTGACAGCGAAGGCCAAGATCGCGCCGACTGCTATGAGGAATATCGAGACACCAATGCCCCTTCCGGCCTCCTTGGGTCGGTCTTCCACAACCCAGCTACGCCCGCGAACTACCCGCACTCGGGGCGGACGAAGTAGCTGCGAGCCGAGTTGGCCCCGAACTCTGCTGAGCTTTTCCGCAGAGACGATCAAGATAAGGAGATAGGCACAACATCGTCCCCAACCCGATCAGTGTCACGGGAACCAGCAGAACCACAGATCCGGTCTCCCCACCACCCAGGGCATCCGAAACGTCGCGGTCGGCGGACAGCTAACACCGGGTGGACGACAACGACGCTCACTACGAGATCAGCGACCGAAGGTCACCTCGGCAGTCACCCTCGAAGAGACGCGCATGCATTTGGGCGTCCCCGGGCAACGTGGCGACATGTTCATTGGCATCGGCACCATCCTTCTGATCCTGTTGATCGTTCTCCTGGTCCGCGTCTTGTAGACCGATTGGGATTGCCGTAGACCATCGCCCGGAACACGAGGCGTTCGCGGCGAACCCCGGAGCTTGGAAGCCGTCCCGACCGGGCCGACTTGTGCAATTTCGTCACCGGTCGGATCAAGGTCAAGGTCCTGGTGACGCGGTCGGTCCCGGTCCACCGCGACGGCAACCGAAGATGCCTACTTTCACCTGTTGCTGCCTTGGCGCGGCGGGCGCGCACCGCAGC
>DASXLH010000277.1:0-1565 GCA_036496335.1 Acidimicrobiales bacterium | reverse complement strand
AGACGGCCCGCCCGGTGGCCTCGGCCAGGCGGGTGAAGGCGTCGACCAGTGCGGCGTGGTCGGCGGCCACGGCCAGGTGGCGGGCGCCGGTGTCGGCCTGCCAGCTGCGCCGCCACCGGCCGTCGACCAGGAGCTCACGGATGAGGAACTCGCCGATCTCCACCGCCGCCGCCAGCCAGTCGACGTTCCCGGTGGCGGCGGCCGCCTCGGCCAGGCTCGACAGGAACAGCCCGTTCCACTCGGCCAGGACCTTGTCGTCGAGGCCGGGGCGCACCCGTCCCTCGCGCCGTTCGAAGAGGGCAGCCCGGGCAGCATCGATCGACGGGGGTCGCACGAGGGGTGCGCCCAACGGCCGGCAGAGGATGTTGGCGCCCTCGAAGTTGCCGGCCTCGGTGACGCCCCACCAGTCGGCCGCTTCCGGGCCGGCCACCTCGAGCACCTCGGCCCGGGACCAGACGTAGAACTTGCCTTCCACGCCCTCGGAGTCGGCGTCCTCGGCCGAGCACAGCCCGCCGGCCGGCGACCGGAGCTCCCGCAGCACGTAGGCGACCGTCTCGTCGAGCACCTGGCGGTAGGCCGGCTCGCCGGTGACCTGCCAGGCATGGAGGTAGGCGCGCACCAGCAACGCCTGGTCGTAGAGCATCTTCTCGAAGTGAGGCACCAGCCAGCGGTCGTCGACCGAGTAGCGGGCGAAGCCCCCGCCCAGGTGGTCGTAGATGCCACCGGCGGCCATGGCGTCGAGGCTGAGCCGGGCGGCGGCCAGCAGGGCGGGGTCGCCGGTGCGGTCGTGGGCCCGGAGGAGGAGGTCGATGCTCATGGTCTGGGGGAACTTGGGCGCCCCGCCGAAGCCGCCCCAGCGGGCGTCGAGCCGGCCGAGGATCTCACCGGCGGCGGTCACCACCGCGGCTGGTCCGGGCGCGGCGCGGGTGCCGTCGCCGGTGTCGACCGGTCGGTCGAGGGAGCTGGTGAGTTGGCTGGCGTGCTCCAGCAGCGCCGGCCGTCGCTCCCGCCACGCCTCGTCGACCGCTTCGAGCACCTCCACGAAGCCGGGCATGCCCCGAACGGGCCGGGGCGGGAAGTAGGTGCCGGCGTGGAACGGACGGGCGTCGTGGTCGAGGAAGACCGTCATGGGCCAACCCCCGCCGCCGGTCATGGACTGCAGCGCCTCCATGTAGACGGCGTCGACGTCGGGCCGCTCCTCCCGGTCGACCTTCACGTTGACGAACAGGCGGTTCATCTCACCGGCGATGGCGGGGTTCTCGAAGGACTCGTGGGCCATTACGTGGCACCAGTGGCAGGCGGAGTAGCCGACGGAGAGGAGCACCGGCACGTCCCGCAGGCGGGCCTCGTCGAAGGCCTCGGCCCCCCACGGATACCAATCGACCGGGTTGTCCCGGTGCTGGCGCAGGTAGGGGCTCGACTCCTGGGCGAGGCGGTTCACCGGGCCAGGCTAAGAGGGTGCGCCCACCGGCGAGCCCTCGCTCTCCGGTCCGC
The DNA here is from genome assembly GCA_036496335.1 of Acidimicrobiales bacterium. Classification (GTDB taxonomy): domain Bacteria; phylum Actinomycetota; class Acidimicrobiia; order Acidimicrobiales; family CADCSY01; genus JAEKLB01. The sequence continues at coordinate 71 of DASXLH010000277.1, read as the reverse complement.
GGGGAGGCGGTCAGGTGAGGAGGGAGCGGCGGAGCTTGCCCAGGGCGGTGCGGGGGAGGCGCTCCACGACG
>DASXLH010000276.1:0-2023 GCA_036496335.1 Acidimicrobiales bacterium | reverse complement strand
AGGACCTCGGCGCCCTCGTCGATCCCGGACTGCACCAGCGCCTCGACCCGGGCCCGTTGCTGCTCCCGGATGAGCGGCCCCAGGGTGGTCGACGGGTCGGTGGGGTCACCGATCTTGATGCCGGTCAGCGCCGCCTGCACGCCTTCCTTGTAGGCGTCGAGGAGGTGTTCGGGCAGCAGCAGACGGGTCTGCAGGACACAGCCCTGCCCGCAGTGGGTGAGGACGGCCCCGAAGCCGACGGAGCGGGCGTAGTCCTCGCTGACGTCGTCGAGCACGACCTGGGCCGACTTGCCGCCCAGCTCCAGGTGCAGGCGCTTCATGGTGGGCGCCCCGGCGGCCATGATCCGCTTGCCGGTGGCGGTGGAGCCGGTCATGGTGATCATGTCGACCCGGGGGTTGGTGGTCAGCTCCTCGCCCACCTCGGCATGACCGGTGATCACGTTGAACACGCCCGGGGGCAGCCCGGCCTCCTCGGCCGCCTGGGCGATCAACATGGCGTCCAGCGGGGTCCAGGGATGGGGCTTGAGCACCACGGTGCAGCCCGCGGCCAGGGCCGGGGCGGTCTTGACCACGTTGAGCATGAAGGGGAAGTTGAACGGCGTGATGGCGCCCACCACCCCGACCGGCTCCCGGAAGATCGCCCCGCCGGCCATGCCCATGGGGCCGGCCGTGGGCGGGTCGTTCTCCACCCAGTCGAAGCCCGACTCGGCCAGCTTGGCGTTCGACTCGAACATCCCGATCGAGCCGGCCGCCTGCACGAAATCGGTCAGGAACCCCACCGAGCCGGTCTCGGCCACGATCAGCTCGCGCAGCCCGGCCGCCTTGGCCATGAGCGCCTCGCCCATGCGGCGCACGTACCCGGCCCGCTCCGCCGGGCGCATCCACGGCCACGGTCCCTCGTCGAAGGCCCGCCGGGCCGCCTCGATGGCCCGAGCCGCATCCTTGGCGGTCGCCTCCGGAACCACCCCGATCATCGCCTCGGTGGCCGGGTTGATCACCTCGATCGGCTTTCCCCCGGCCTCGCCCTTGTCCCAGGCGCCGTCGATGTAGAGATCAAAGTTCCACTGCGACGTCATCGACGCCTCCTTCGCGGTTGTGGATCGAGTGCTTCGAACATGCAGGCGACGCCCCGTGTCGCACAGCCGGCTCGCCTCGCCGCCTGCGTCTCAGCACAAAGTCTGGCACCTGGTGCCAATCCTGTCGAGGGGAAGGAGCCTGGCTCGCTCAACTGGCCCACCTGAGAATAGTCGATGCCTGACCATCAGGGCCAGGTCCTCAGGACGGCAGTCCAAGGGCGGCGGGAGTCGACCGTGCTCTGTTCGAAGGCCGATATCCGCTCAAGCTCTACGTTCTGTCGGTGTCAACACCGGTCAGCCTGGTCATCTTCGACTGTGACGGCGCCCTGGTCGACAGCGAGCGCCTCGCCGTGCGGGTGGAGGCGGCGCTCATCACGAGCCTGGGATGGGGGTTGTCCGAGGACGACGTTCTCGAACGCTTCGTCGGTCGAAGTGACGCCTACATGCTCGGGGAGATCGAGCAGGCCTTGGGTATCCACCTCCCCAGGGCGTCGTCGGATGAGTTCCCTGTGGATCAGGCCATTTCCGGCCTTCTGCTTACCCGTGGAAGGTAAGGAGAGACTGGCCTCCGGGCCCATTACTCGGATGGCGATGCGCTCGTAGGTTGCGGTCATCAGCTGGTCCGACACGAGGAGAAGCGATGACCGCAGAACGGCCGGCTCGCAGCCTGCCCGCTTGGATCGGGGCGCTCGGATGGCTCACGATCCTGGCCGCCGGCATCGTCGTCTTCGCGGCTGGCCTCCCTACGCAGAACGACCTGGGTGAGTCAGCTGGCGGCAGTCCCGCCCTGGTGACCCTCGGCATCGTCGTGGTGTTCGGCGACCTCGTCGCCCTTCGGGGTTTCCTCGTCGTGCAACCGAACCATGCTCGAGTTGTCGTCCTGCTCGGCCGCTACCGAGGCACGCTTCGGACCCCGGGCTTTCGGTTCATCAATCCTCTGGCCAGGC
>DASXLH010000275.1:0-5066 GCA_036496335.1 Acidimicrobiales bacterium | reverse complement strand
TCGGCGCCGCGGTCCTCGTCCCGGCGCTTCTCGGCGCCCTGGTCGGTGCGCTGTTCATGGGGAGGGTGGCGTGGCGGTCGTTCTCCGACGGAGGGCACCGTGACGGCCCGCCGAAGGGGCCGCCTGGCTGAGACCTGTTGTGGGCCAAGGGCCATGGCCGGACGGGCGGGCCGAGCTGTCCAGACGGTACGGTGCGGCCGTGCACGACCAGATGGTGCTCCGGGGGAAGCGCGTCTTGCTCCGCCCCCTCCGGGTGGACGACTTCCCGCAGTGGCAGGAGGTGCGGATCCGGAGCCACGACTGGTTGGTGAAGTGGGAACCGAGGCGCCCGCCCGGCTCACCTGACGTGGTCAACAGCCGGTCGGCGTTCGCCGGACGATGCCGCTCACGTGACCGCGAGCGCCAGCTCGGGACGGCCTACGGCTTCGGGATCTTCGTCGGCTCCCGGTTCTGCGGCGAGATCAACCTGAGCGGGGTGCAACGGGGACCGTTCCAGAGCGGGTCGATCGGCTACTGGGTCGACGAGGCCTGCGCCGGCAAGGGCTACGTGCCGGAGGCGGTGGTCGCCCTGAGCCGCTTCGGGATCGAGGAGCTCGGCCTGCACCGGCTGGAGGTGGCGATCATCCCCCGCAACGGCCCCAGCCGACGGGTGATGGAGAAGCTCGGCGTCCGGGAGGAGGGCCTCGCCGTTGGCTTCCTCGAGATCGACGGCAGGTGGGAGGACCACGTCCGCTACGCCATCACCGACGCCGACTGGATGGCCCGCCGGTCAGAGCTCGTCGACGCCTGGCTCGCCTGACCACGGTCCCTCGTCGCCGAGAGCGGCGGCTGGGCAGGTGACGCGGATCCGGCACCAGCGACAGGTCGGGCCCGGCGTGGCGACCGGCGAGCGCAGGCCAGCCGCGAGCTGCGCCAGGCGGGTCGCGCCGTCGACCGTGCGGCGGACCGCCACCTCGAGGGTCTCCTCGGTGACGGTCTCCGGGGCGAACTCGCCCTCGTCGAGGTAGTAGCTCACCAGGGAGAAGGGCGGCACACCGACCCGGAGGGTGTCGAGGAGGGCATAGAAGCGCAGGTCGTCGGCGTGCACCCGCTGGCGGCGACCGGTCTTGATGTCGACGACGATCCGCCCCGCGACCGTTCCGTGGGGGGCGCCCAGGGTGAGGTCGACCCGGCCCGACAGGACGATCATCCCGCCGCAGAGCTCGGCCCGACGGGGGGACTCGGTCTGGGGCTGCCACGCCGGCAGCAGGGGCGGCCACAGCTCGAGGAAGGTGGCCACGTAGCGGTGGACGTCGTCCCGGAGCTCACTGCGCTCGTCGGGGTCGAGGCCGAGCAGGAACCCGGCGATGCCCTGGCCGGGATCGTCGCTCAGCCGCTCGAGCGAGTCATCGACGAGGGCCATGGGGACGACCCGATCGGCCCGCCCGATCGACAGCTGGACCGCCTTGTGGGCCACCGTTCCCCGGGCCGTGGCGAGCGACCACTCGAAGGGGCTGGCGGCTTCGGCAACCTGGTTGGCCTCGCAGGCGAGGACACGCCCGAGCGCCGCCTTCGAGACGAACAGCGGTGCCGTGAGCAGCGCGGCGGCGGGTGCCAGCTCGGTCTCGAGCCGGCGGCGGAGCTCGGAGCGGAGGGACGGGTCGACCTCCGGGCGGACCCGGTCGGGGGCCCGGAGCAGTTCGAGCACCGACTGCTGTGCCGGGGTCAGCTCCACCTCGTGAGTGTCACACCCGCTCGGCACCATGCAAGGCGATGGCCGCGGAGACAGACGCAACAGCGGGGACGTTGCAGACGGTGGAGGGAGCGGAGGCGGTGGCCGGACGGGCGACGACCGCCCCCGCCAGCGAGACCGTGCGGTTCGCGGCCCTGGTCCGGACCGTCGTGGTCGAGGCGCGTCGTCTCGGGCTCATGGTTCCTGGCTTCCGCAGCCCGCCACGGATGGCCGGCGTCGACCGCTCGCTCCGCCGCCGTCCGGGAGCGTCGCCCTCCGTCGCCGTGCGGCTGGGCGGGCGCACCGACGCCGCCGTGGCCGCCGACCTGGTCGAGGGCATCATCGTCGCCAACGACCTTTCTGCTGCGGCCGCCGAGCAGGCTCGTCGCCGGCTCCTGGCGGCCGTCCCCGCCGGCGAGCGATCAGCGGCGTGACCACGATCGCGGGTGCGACCAGCGCAATGGCGGTCCTGTTGCTGTCGGCGGTGACCCTCGCCCCCGCAGGCGGCCGTGCCCGTCGAGGGTCGCCTAGCGTGCGGGGGTCGGGCCGGCGTGGTGGAACGGTAGACACGGCCCCCTTAAAAGGGGCTCGCCGCGAGGCGGTGCAGGTTCGAGTCCTGCCGCCGGCACGTCCAGTCCCCGGGCCGGACGTTCCGCCACAGACGTCCGACCCCGGGCCCGGATCTCTGGCGTACCCCCGCCAGCACGTTCCGAACCGTCCGCGCCACGTTCCGCGTCCCATCGGCGGCGTTCGGTGGTTCCCGCCGCCGCGTTCGGTGGTTCCCGCGGCCGGAAGGGGCGCCTCAGGCCAGCAGTGGCGCCAACTCGGCGGCCGGCATGGGCCGGTGCACGAGGTAGCCCTGCACGCTGTCACAGCCCAGGCCGCGGAGGACGGTCAGCTGTCCCTCGGTCTCGACGCCCTCGGCCACGATGCTCTTCCCCAACGAGTGGGCCATGTCGATCATGGCCCTGACCAGCACGGTGGCATCGGGGTCGTCGCCGAGACGGGCCACGAAGGACTGGTCGATCTTGATCACGTCGGCCGGGAAGCGCCACAGGTAGGCCAACGAGGCGAAGCCCGTGCCGAAGTCGTCGATGGCGATCTGCACGCCCAGGTTCTTGAGCGCGGTCACGTTCCGTCGGCTGCGATCGTCGTCGGGCACCACATCGGTCTCGGTGATCTCGAGGCCCAGGGCCCGTGGGCCCGGCAACCACTCGTCGATGGCGTGGTTGACCATCCGCAACAGCCCCGGGTCGGCCAGCTGGCGGGCCGACACGTTGACCCAGACGGTGGGCACCTCGCCGGTGGCCCCCCGGTGCCACGACGACGCCTCCGCACAGGCCTGGCGGAGCACCTCCACACCGATGGGCACGATGAGGCCGGTCTCCTCGGCCACCGGCAGGAAGGCGGCCGGCGAGACCAGGCCTTCGACCGGGTGGGCCCAGCGCACGAGCGCCTCGAAGCCCACCACCCGGTTGGTGGCGATCGACAGCTCGGGCTGGAAGTGCACCCGGAACTGGTGCAGGCCGAGGCTGCGGCGCAAGGCGCTCTCCGTCTCCAACCGCCGGACGGCCAGGTGCCTGAGCTCCTCGTCGAAGAGCTCGTGCCCCGACGTGCCGTTCGCCTTGGCCCGGTACATCGCCACGTCGGCGTCCCGCATGAGCGACTCCGGCGCGCAGGAGTCGTCCCCCGGCGACCACAGGGCGATCCCGACGCTGGCCGTGATGTGGAGCCGGTGGCGGTCCACCTCGATCGGCTCCTCCAGCGACGCGGCCAGCTTGCGGGCCACCACCACGGCGTCGTCGGCGTCGCCCAGCTCGTCGGCGAGGACGGCGAACTCGTCGCCGCCGAGTCGGGCCACCAGGTCCGTGCCCCGGACGGCCCGGTGCAGCCGCCTGGCCACCGCCTGGAGCAGGGCGTCGCCCACGGAGTGGCCCAGGCTGTCGTTGACCACCTTGAACCGGTCGAGGTCGCAGTAGAGGACGGCGAGCGGGTGGCCGGCCCGGTCGGCCGACGAGAGCGCCTCGCCCAGGCGATCGAGGAAGAGCGACCGGTTGGCCAACCCGGTGAGCGCGTCGTGGGTGCCGAGGTGGGCGAGGCGCTGCTCGAACACCCAACGCTCGGTCACGTCGCGGGCCACCACCGTGGCCAACGTGTCCGGGCCGAGCTGGAGCTGCTCGACGGTGAGCTCGAGCGGGAAGGTGGTGCCGTCGTCGCGCAGACCGGTCAGCTCCCCGCCGAGTGGCAGCTCGAACCCGTCGCCCACCAGGAAGGAGGTCACGGCGTCGTCGGGCGCGACCAGCGTGGTGAAGGGTCGGCCGACGAGCTGGTCCGGGGCGTGGCCGAAGAGCCGGGCTCCCGCCGAGCTCACCGCCTCGATGTTCCCGTCGAGATCGACCGTGATCACCGCGTCGGGTGCGCCCTCGAGCACGTCCCTGCCGGCGTCGGACCCTTCCCGGCCCCGTGGGGTGCCGGCCGCCGCCGCCCGGGCGGCGCGGGTCACGCGGGCCCGCCGGGAGAGGTGACGTCCGGCGCCGGGCCGCTCCGCACCGCTGCCGTAGTGTCCCGACGCGTGACCGAGCCCGGCGTCAGCGCCATCCCCGTCGAGGTCGGCGATCCCGCCGGTCTGTTCCGCCTCGACGGCCGCGTCGCCCTCGTCACCGGCGCTTCGGCCGGGATCGGCGCCCGCTTCGCCCGGGTCCTTCATGCCGCCGGCGCCCGGGTCGTGGTCACGGCCCGCCGGGTCGACCGGCTCGACGCCCTCGCCGCCGAGCTCCCGGGCTCGGTCCCTCTCGGGGCCGACCTGGTCGATCCCGCATCGGTGGAAGCCATGGTCGAGGCCGCGGTCGATGCCTGCGGCCCGATCGACGTGCTCGTCAACAACGCCGGTCTCGACCTCGTGGAGCCGGCCGAGACCCAGTCCCTCGCCGACTTCCGGCGGGTGCTCGACGTGAACCTCGTCGGGCTGTACCAGGTCACCCAGGTCGTGGCGCGGGGCATGCTGGCGCGGGGGGACGGGGTCATCGTCAACCTCTCGTCGATCCACGGCCTGGTCAGCTCGGCGCCCATCCCGTCGGCCGCGTACGCGGCTTCCAAGGGCGCGATCGTCAACCTGACCCGTGAGCTGGCCGTCCAATGGGCATCCCGAGGGGTGCGGGTCAACGCCCTCGCCCCGGGATGGTTCCGGACGGAGATGACCGCTGACATGTTCGACGACGAGCGTTCGATGACGTTCGTCCGTCGCAACACGCCGCTGGGCCGGGCCGGGGAGCCGAGCGAGCTTGACGGCGCCCTGCTGTTCCTGGCCTCGGCGGCAAGCACGTACGTCACCGGGCACACCCTCGTGGTCGACGGG
>DASXLH010000274.1:0-2801 GCA_036496335.1 Acidimicrobiales bacterium | reverse complement strand
GATCGGCCGCTGACACCGGTCGACCGGACCGCCGAGCTCACGGTGCCTGCGGAAGGTCGAGCGTGATCTCGGCTCCCCCCAGGTGCGACCGCCCGATGGCGAGCCCGCCACCGGCGGTGGCGGCCGCCTGGGTGACGATGTCGAGCCCGAGGCCGGTCGACCGCACGCCGCTGTCGCCCCGGCCGATCACCTCGGAGGGCTCCGGGATCCCCGGACCGGCATCGCCCACCACGAGGACGATGCGGCCAGGCGAACGGCGCAGGACCACCTCGTAGCGGGTTGCCTCCGGGGTGTGCGTGAAGACGTTGCCGACCAGGACGTCGATGGCGGCGGCCGCCTCGTCGCGCTGGAGCGACACCGGCGCGGCCAGGTCGGGGACGATGCACGACCAGTCCCGTCCGTCGTCCTCGGCCAGCGCTCCCCAGAACCCGGCCCGCTCGGTGACGACCTCCCGCAGGTCGCAGACAGCCGCGGGCCCGTCGTGCAGTGGTCGGCGGGCCGAGCGGATGAGCTGGTTCACGGCCAGCTCGAGGCGGTCGAGGTCGGCGCTCAACCCGGGGTCCCCGCTCGCCTCCACGTCGAGGCGCAGGGCCGTCAGCGGCGTCCGCAGCCGGTGCGAGAGGTCGGCCACCCGTTCCCGCTCGGCGGCCAAGAGCTCGTCGACGCGCTCCGCCATCAGATTGAGGGCGGCGGCGATCGCCTCGATCTCGGGCGGCCCGCCCGACGGGGCCCGGGCCGTGGTGTCGCCGGCGGCGAAGGCGCGGGCGGTCTCGGCCAGAGCGGTGGCCGGACGGGTGACGGAGCGGGCCAGCCGGTCGGCGACGAGCACGGCACCGGCGATGAGGGCCACGGCCACGAGTGCCAGCGTCCGCCACGCCCCGACCACGCCGGCGCGGAGCGTCGCGGTGGGCACCCGGGCCCGTAGCACGGCCGTCCCGGCCTCGGTGACGACCACGCCGTAGACGTCGACGCCCCCGGGAACGCTCTGGCTGAACGCCAGTTGGCGGGTGCGGGCCAGCTGGTCGGCCGACGGATCGGATGCGGACGGATCCCCCAGCCTCGTCCCGTCGGCCAGCCACAGCGACAGCCGGCCGTCCTGGCCGGTCGCCGTCCGGCTGATGGCCGTGCGCAGGAGCTCCGTGTCCTGGGTCACCGAGAGGGTCGGTGCGATGGCGGCGATGTCGCGCTCCGCCGCGGTGGTGGCTCGGTCCCGGGCCACCCGGGCCACGAGCGAGGCCAGGGGGAGGGCGAAGGCGGCCACCACCACGGTGGTCACCGCCAGAGTGACGAGGAACAGGCGGCGGCGCACCTCAGCGGGACCGGGTGGTCGTCACGGCTGCGGTCAGCCCGGGGCCAGGAACTTCACGCCCACGCCCCGGACGGTGTGGATGTACCGAGGGTCGCTGGCCGTCTCACCGAGCTTGCGGCGCAACCACGAGAGGTGGACGTCGATCGACTTGTCGGCACCACCGTGGGGCTGGCGCCATACCTCGGCGAGGAGGTCGCGCCGCGTGACGACCTCGGGTGAGCGCTCGGCGAGGTGGGCCAGCAGGTCGAACTCCAGGCGGCTCAGCTCCCGGTCGGTGCCGGCCAGGCTCGCCACCCGGCTCCGGCGGTCGATCGCCAGGTCGCCCACACGGGTGACGGGATCGCCGCCCGGCTCGGTGGTTGCCCGCCGCAGCAGGGCACGGACCCGAGCGGCGAGGTGCTCGCCGGAGTAGGGCTTGACCACGTAGTCGTCGGCGCCGCCGTCGTAGGCCCGCACGATCTCGGTGTCGTCGTCCCTGGCCGTCGCCACGAGCACGGGCACGGCCGTGACCCCCCGCAGCATGCGCAGCACCTGTTGGCCGTCGAGGTCGGGAAGGCCGAGGTCGAGCACGACCAGGTCCGGTCCCCACTCGACGACGGCCCTCAGCGCGTCTGCGCCGGTGGTGGCGCCCCGCACGGCGTGGCCCGCCTCGGTCAGCGCCCGCACGGCCGCCTCCCGGATGTGAAGGTCGTCCTCGACGAAGAGCACGGACGCCATGTGCGGATGGTACGAGCGGGCCGTCCCGCGGGATCGGACGGCTGGAGACCTTGAGGCTTCCTTGGACTGCTCTTAGGGGTCCGGGGACCAGGATGGCGGGGTGCGATCCGTCGTCGCGTTCGTGGTCGGGTGGTGCCTGGCCGGCACCGTGGCGGTGCTGGCCGCCGGCCAGGGCGTCTCGCTGGTGGCCGACCGCGTCACCTCCGACCGGCCGGCGCCGCTGTCCCCGGCCGACGTGCGCCGGGCCCTCGAGCGGGACGCGGCGGCGGCCCACCCGGAAGCGGCGGGTGACGACGGCACCACCTCGAACCACGCCGGGCCGACGTCCTCGGCGGTCGGGTCAGCTCCGTCGGGCGGGCCCTCCGCCACCCTTCCAGCCGCGACCGCCACCGGCGACGATCGTGGCGCTCGTGGTGGATCCGGCTCGTCGGGCGGACCGGCGACGCCCGTGACGACCCTCCCGGCTCCCGGGACCACCGTGCCGGCTGCGCCCGCGACCGTGACCCGGACCTACGACCTACGGGGCGGCACCGTCACCCTTCGGTTCTCGCCGTCGGGGGTGACCGTTGTCGTCGCCCAACCCGCTCCGGCCTACGCCCTCTCCGTCGAGCCCCAGCACGGCAACGGCCTGCGGGTCGAGTTCCGCAGCGACGACGACCGGTCCAGGGTCGAGGGCTGGTGGGACGCCGGACCCCACGACCAGATCGACGACTGACATCACTGGCTTCAAGCGTTCTTAGGGCCGCCGGGAGGCGGCCTTGAGGACGGATCGGGG
>DASXLH010000273.1:0-2722 GCA_036496335.1 Acidimicrobiales bacterium | reverse complement strand
TGCCCTCCGGTCTCCCCAGCAACCTGCCCTCCGGTCTCCCCAGCAACCTGCCGACCGGCATACCGACGGCGCTCCCGGGCGGGTCGCTGTCCACCGGCTCGGCGCACGTCGTGTTCACCGGATCGCAGAGCAAGACGCTCGACCTCCCGTTCACGAGCGGCGCCTTCGCCCCGGGAACGGCCATCGGCCTCGCGTTCCAGGACGACAGCCACGACACGTTCGCCATCGGGGGCGTGGCGTTCACCGGGACGGCCAAGACCAGCTCGGTGCTGAACCTGAGCGCCGTGGTGATCAACCCGCCGATCCTGGTGACATCGTCGTCCGGCGAGTGCACGCTGACGCTCTCGGACGCGACGTCGAGTCACGTCAAGGGCACGGCGGACTGCACGAACCTCAACGGCGGGATCGACCTCGAGGCCTCGTTCGAGGCCTCGTCCAGCGCCGGGTAGGAACCCGAAGCGGGGAAGCTCCCTCGCCTCCGGCCGGCGCTCATGTAAGGACCTCGGTGCTTGATCGACCCCGGGGTCCCAGGGTTGCATGGATCAACCCGGCTGGTTCGGGTGGGAGGCGTCGAGAAGCGCTCTGAGGGAAGCACCGAAGGTGCCGAGCCTCGTACGACTGATGGCCTCCACCGGCCCGGCCACGGATGCCCCGTTTGAGGGAAGTGGGACGGCCAGCTTCGACGGTCGGGCCCGTTTGCAGCACATGAGTGGGAGCCGCGGTTGGGCTCAGCCACCTTGGGACCGTGGTCGATGAGGCGTCGCCCGCTCTGGCGAGCCGAGGTCCACCTGACACGCGGCCCCGGGGAAGGGAGGAGTCCATGGCCGAGCGAAGGATCGCCGGCATCGACCTCGGCATCGCGAGCGCCCACACGGTGGTGGTGCTCACCGGTGAGGGCACCGAGGTGTGTCGGCGCAAGTGCATCCCCACCGCCGAGAGCCTGGGGTGGATCGAGCAGCAAGCCCTCGACGGCGCCCCGGAGGGCACCCTGCTCGAGGTGGTCCTGGAACCGACCGGACCGGCGTGGCTCGCCCCGACCGTGTTCTTCGGCCGCCGGGGCCACGCCGTGTACCGGGTGAGTTCGCAGAAGGCGTCGGACCTCCGCAAGTTCCTGTCCCGCCACGCCAAGTCCAACTCCATCGACGCCGCCACCCTGGCCCGCCTCGCCATCGTCGACCCGGGCAGTCTGCTCCCGGTCGAGCTCCCCGGAGCGGACCGGGCCTCCCTCGACCGCCGGGTCCGGGCGTGCGACCGGCTGACCCGGGAGGCCGCCGAGCACAAGGTGAGGATCAAGGACCTGGTTCGCCAGCTGATGCCGATGACGCCGCTCACGGGCGACCTCGGCAAGGCCGACCTGGCCGTGCTGGAGCGATGGGCCAACCCGAACGCCCTGCTCACAGTGGGGAGGGCGCGCCTCACCGCGGTCATCGCCAGGGTCTCCCACGGCCACCTTGGTGTCGAGCGGACCGAGGAGTGGCTCGCCGCCGCCCGAGCCTCGGTGGAGCTGTACGGAGGCGACTCGGCGGTCGCGTTCGGAGATCTCGCCGCGGAGGTGGCCACCGAGGTACGGCTGCTCCTGACCATCGAGGCCGAGCTCGCCACCCACACCGAGGTCCGGGAGGCCACCTACCGCAGGGTCGACGCGGAGGCGCTCGCGCGCTCGCTACCGGGGCTCGCCGAGGTGGGCGGTCCCGTGGTCGTCTCGGTGATGGGACGACCCCAACGGTTCTCCCGAGGCGAGCAGTTCAAGTCCTTCACCGGACTCGTGCCCCGGGCCTCTGAGACGGGCGACTCCGACCGCAAGGGCCAACCGATGTCGAAGGCCGGCCCCTCGATGCTGCGGTCCCAGCTCCTTCGTGCAGCGGACACCGCACGGCACCTGGACCCGCAGCTCGCGTCGATCTACTTCACCCAGATGGTGGAACGGGGCGCCACCCACACCAAGGCCCTGTGTGTCGTGGCGGCGCACCTCGCCGAGCGCGTGTGGGCGGTGATGGCGAGAGGCACGCCGTACGTCGTGCGAGACACCGACGGCCGAGCGGTCACCAGGGCGGAGGCGAAAGCCATCATCGCCGAGCGCTTCACGGTGCCGGAGGAGGTCCGCCGGCGCCGGCGGAACAAGAAAGTGGGGAAGGTCCCTCACCAAGTCCTCGTGGGACATGCACGGCGTAGCGCTTGAAGCGCTGCGTACGAGGCGGCCTTCCCCGCCCCGATCGTCGATGACGGAACGCCCGTCGTCAACCAGGGAGGTGAGCGCCGTTTGACAGCCGATCCTCGTTAGGGAATCAGCCGGCCCCGTGCCGGCCCCACGACTGCGGGCCGAGCCGGAGACCCGTCGTGCCGGAGGCGATGCGGAACATCTGGTCGAGCGCCGTCTGCTGGTACCCCCGCGCCGCCAGCGCGTCGAGCAGGCCGGGGAGCGCGGCGGCCGTCTCCGGCTTCACGTGCATGACGACGATGGCGCCGGGGTGGATCGCCGACAGGACCCGCTCCTGGATTGCCGCCACGCCGGGGTCGGACCAGTCCTGCGGGTCGACGTCCCACGTCATCGTGTGCAGGAACCCCAGCGACCCGGCGGCCTGCAGCACACTCGAGTCGTACGCGCCGTAGGGCGGGCGGAACAGCGGCAGCGGCGTGGCGCGCGCGATCCGCCACCACGTGTCGATGTCGTCCTTGAGCTGGGCCCGGATCTGGTCGTACGACAGCGTCGTGAGGTCCGGAT
>DASXLH010000272.1:0-2922 GCA_036496335.1 Acidimicrobiales bacterium | reverse complement strand
CGGGAGGTGACAGCAGTTCCCGTCGTTCTTCCAGACCAGGAACCGGTGCCCGTCGGCGTCGACCATCGGGTCGGGGTCGATGGAACCGCCCATGGGGAGCTGACAGACCAGTGGTGCGGTGGAGGAGTCGACATAGGGCCCCTCGATGTGATCGGCGATGGCCACCGAGATGCATTCACGGCCGGCGCTGCGTACGCCAGCGGTGTAATAGAGCGCCCATCGGGCGCCGACCGCCATCACGGCCGGCGCCCAGGTCGCCTGGAAGAAGAGCGTCCTCGGCGTGGCCCAGGCCGGCAGGTCGGGGAGGGCGTCCACCGGTTCGGACCAGTGCTGAAGGTCGTCAGAGCGACGTACCGGCACGTTGGCGTCGGGGTGGTTGGTGGAGAAGGCCCAGTAGCCGCCGTCGGCATAGGTCACGAAGGGGTCGGCCACGTCGTCTCCGATGACGGGGTTGGCGACTGCTGGGCGCTCTGAGGGGCTCGCCGCCGCAGCGGACGCTCCGTCGCCGCGAAGCAGGAACGAGCTGTCGGCGGTGGAGCGCACGAGAGGGGTCGGGGACGGAGGTGACGGGGCCGCGCCGTGACGCGGGGAGAGGTCGAAGTCGAAGGCGAGGGCGATGGCGATGCACGCGACGATCGCCGCCACGAGCATCCGAGGGATCCGCTTGGTCATGACAGCGACGGTCGAACCCGTCGCTGACCGGCCCCTGAAGGTCGGCTGACGACGACGCCGCGGCGGCTGTCAGTGGTGCGCCCGCGTCGGTGCTGTCACCGCCACGTTGTGGGGCGGGCGGGATTGGCTAGGGAGATCGGGCTGTGGGCCTAGGGCGACGACCTGCACGTGACGCTGTTCACCCAGTTGGCGGCGTCGTGGGCCAACTCCCCGTTCTGGGTGTCACGGAAGCGCCTGCGAGACCTGAGTGGCACCCAGTTCAGGTACGGAGCGCTCGTCGGGCGTCCCGGATGGCCTCAACCGCGAGGTGCGGCTGGTACCAGATGTGCTCCTCGGGGACCCGCAGCACCTCGCGGACGCCGGTGGCGATGAGGGCCGCGTCCCGACGGACATCGTGGGCGCGGTCAACGTCGCTGCTGTGGAACAGGACGCTGTCGACCTCGACCACGAGTCCGATGGAGTCGTCGAAGAAGTCGACCCGGCCAAGCCACTCGTGGCCGCCGAGATCGACCTGGCGGCGCAACGGTGCCTGCCCGCACTCGGCCAGCAGGTGCTCGAGACGCATCTCGAGGCCGGAGTTGGGCAGTGCCGAACCGATGGGGCGCTCGGCCAGGACAGACCGCATCACGGAGATCCCAGCGCGGCCACGCTGACCGAGCTCGGCAAGAAGACCATGGAGCGCGACCAGCGTGCCGGGGCTGCGGTTGGCCACCAGGTTGACCAGCCGGGCCACTCGCTCCTCTCTCAAGCGGGCGGCGAGGTCGAAGATCGTCCGCGCCAGCGTGGTCACCGGCACCCCTCTGGTCTCGGTCAGATGGCCCGGCAGGAGCAGACGGGGCCGGTGATGGACGGCCACCGGGCTCGTGTTGCTGTCACGCCGTCCGCCCCGGGTCACCTCGACCGGCTCGATGGTGAAACCGGGGAGTTGCCAGAGAGCGGCGGCGGTCGCGTGCGAGGCCGCCGCGCCGGCGCCGGCGTCGAGCACGCCGATCATGACGGTCTGCTCGACCGTCGCTGCGCTCCCGCGGCGGCGTAGGACACGCCCCGCGGCGGGCTCCCAGTGCCCGGAGCGAGACCGCTGCGTGAACCGAACATCCACGTCGAACTGCCAGGTCGCAACCACCCCGTGCTGACGCTCCGCCAGCTCCCACATCCGCTCCTCCGACATCCCGCCACGATGCCGAGGGGGTGTGACGAGATCGGCTGAGGCCCACCGCCGACCGAACTGGGTGCCGCTGAGGTGTCTCTCGAACCTGGTTGGCACCCAGTTCGCTTCGTGGACGGCTCGGGCGGGCCGGCTCTACTTGGCGGTGGCCCAGGAGTCGCCGAAGGAGAGGTTGACCTCGAGCGGGACCCGCAGGTCGCAGGCGGCGGCCATGGTGGTGCGCACCAGGTCGGCCATGGCGTCGTGCTCGTCGGGCGGGACCTCCAGGATGACCTCGTCGTGGACCTGCAGGATGAGCCGGCTGGCGGCCTGGCGCTCCTCCAGGGCCCGGTCGAGGGCAACCAGGGCCACCTTGAAGATGTCGGCCGCCAGGCCCTGGATGCCGGCGTTCATGGCCTGGCGCTCGCCGGCCTGACGGATCCGGAAGTTGGGTGAGGACAGCTCCGGGATGGGTCGGCGCCGACCCATCAGCGTCTCGGTGTAGCCCCGCTGGCGGGCCTCGGCCACGGTCTGCTCCATGTAGGCCTTCACGTTGGGGAAGGCCACGAAGTAGGCGTCGAGGATCTCGGCCGCCTCCGGCACCGGGATCGACAGCCGCTGCGCCAGCCCGTAGGACTCCATGCCGTAGGCCAGGCCGTAGGAAACCATCTTGGCCTTGGCCCGCTGGTCGGGCCGCACCGCCGAGCCGTCGACGCCGAACACTCGGGCGGCGGTGGTGGTGTGGATGTCCTCGCCGTTGGTGAAGGCATTGACCAAGCCCGGGTCCTCGGCCAGGTGGGCGATGACTCGCAGCTCGATCTGGTTGTAGTCGGCCACCAGCAGCTCGTAGCCGGGCGCCGGCACGAAGGCCCGCCGGAACAACCGGCCCTCGTCGGTGCGGACCGGGATGTTGTGGAGGTTGGGCTGGTCGGACGAGAGCCGGCCGGTGCGGGCCACCGTCTGGGTGAAGTTGGCGTGGATGCGACCGTCGGGCTGCACCTCGGCCAGCAGGCCCTCGCCGTAGGTGGATCGCAGCTTCTCGACCTCTCTATAGGCGAGGAGGTGGTCGATGATGGCGTGCTGGCCGGCCAGCTTCTCGAGCGAGG
>DASXLH010000271.1:0-4538 GCA_036496335.1 Acidimicrobiales bacterium | reverse complement strand
CTTCGTAGAAGGGGTTCTCGCCGGAGGCGTGGTCGGTGACGTCGACCACCTCGCGGATCTCGGGGATGCGGTTCTCGATGGTGGCCTTGATCCCCTCGGTGAGGGTGAGCTGGGCCAGACCGCAGCCCTGGCAGCCGCCCCCCATGATCACGAAGGCGACGTCCTCCTCGATGCGCTGCAGCTGGGCGAAGCCCCCGTGCATGGCCAGCGACGGATTGATCTCCTCGTCGAGCAGCGTCTGGAGGCGATGCTCCACCGAACCCTCGAGGAGGGTGTCGGTGCGGGAGGCGATGGTGGGCGAAGGCCGGTTGGGGTTGCGCAGGACCAGGCCGGTCGGCCCGTCGTGGTCGAGCGTGGCCCCCCGGAGCTTGTCGAGGGCGTCGGCGGGCACCAGGACCGACAGCCCCTCGGCCTCGTCGATGCTGTCTTCGGGGGCGGCGTCGGCAATCCGGTCGAACAGCAGCTCGTAGGCGTACTCCCGCCCCCCGTTGCCGAGGCCGACCACGTCGATCCGCAGGGCGAGGTCCCCCGCGTCGGGCTCGGCGTCGCGCAGCCCGAGGACGACCTGGCGGGCGGATTCGGTGACGGTGATCACGGACATCGCGTCCAAGGCTACGGCGCCGATCGCCATCAGAGGTCCGGGAGGACGCCTGACTGGCGGGGAAGCCGGGCCGGATCGAAGCCGGCCAGGAGGTCGTCGAGGCCGGGCCGATCGCCCGGTCGGCACAGCCCGACGCTGGCGGCCAGCAGGGACCGGACTCCGACGGCATCGGTCCCGCCGGCCAGCCGCTGGGCCAAGGTGACGGAGCCGTGCCGTTTGGACAGGCGCTCGCCGTCGGCGCCGAGCACGAGCGGGACGTGGGCGTAGGCCGGCACCGGCCGCCCCAGCAGGTGGGCGATGTGGACCTGGCGGGGCGTGGTGGGCCACAGGTCGTCACCCCGGACGACCTCGCCGATGCCCTGGTCGGCGTCGTCGACCACCACGGCCAGGTTGTAGGCGGGCACGCCGTCGGCCCGGCGCACGACGAAGTCGTCGACCTCCACATCGAGCTCGCCGAGGAGGCGATCGACAGCGGTCACCCGGATGCCGTCGGCCCGCAACCGCAGCGCCGGGCGGCGGCCGGCGGCGATCCGGTCGGCCTGCTCGGCGGCGGAGAGATGACGGCACGTGCCCGGGTAGCGACCCCCCTCGACCTCGCCGTGGGGTGCCGCCACCGCCTCGGCGATCTCCTTGCGGGAGCAGAAGCACGGATAGGTCCACCCGTCGGCCACCAGTTGCTCGAGGGCGGCCCCGTGCTGGGGGCGGCGGTCCGACTGGCGCACCACCGGACCGTCCCACTCCAGGCCCAGCGCCGCGAGGTCGGCCAGGTGGCCGACGACGTGCTCCTCCCGGGACGCCACCGGGTCGAGGTCCTCGACCCGGACGAGGAAGCGACTGCCCGACGACCGGGCGAACAGCCAGGCCAGCAGCGCAGTGCGGAGGTTCCCAAGGTGCAGCGGCGCGGTCGGGCTCGGGGCGAACCGACCGTCGGGCATCGAGCCATCCTGCCCGTTGGGCGCCGGCGGTCGAGCCCGCTCGTCCCCATCTGCCATGCCGCCGCCGCCGGCCCGGCGCTCTACCGTGCCCGCCGCGATGATGAGCCGACGCAGGTGGGTGGCCGTGGCGGTTGGCGGCCTCGTCGCGGCCATCGCCCTGGTGGTCGGGTTGGTGGCCTCGAGTGACGACGGTCCCCGTTCCGACACCCCGACCCCGACGTCGGTGCCGGCGCCCACCACGGCGAGCACGACCACCGGCTCGACATCGACCTCGACGACCTCGACGCCGCTCCCGCATGGCGTCACACCGCTCGACACGACGGCGGTGGTGTGGCCCACGGCGGCGAGCGGCACCCGGTTCGCCGACCCGGCGACGGCGGCCGCGAGCTTCGCCACCACCTACCTCGGCTTCACCAATCCCGTCGTCGGCCCGTTCCAAGGCGGTGCCGAGGGCAGCGGCACGGTGGTGGTGCGGGCCAATCCGGCGTCGACGAGCGCCACCACCATCCAGCTCCGCCGCCTCGAGCCCGACCGTGACTGGTGGGTCGTCGGCGCCACCAACCCGGACATCGAGCTCGACCGGCCCATGCCCCTCGATGCCACCAGCTCGCCCATCACCCTGACGGGGCGGTCGAGCGCCTTCGAGGGCAACGTCGGGGTCACGATCCGGGCCGACGACCGGGCCGACCCGCTGGCCAGCTCCTTCGTCACCGGCGGGTCGACCGCCGAGCTCGGGCCGTTCAACGGGCAGGTCCCGTTCGCGCCGCCCGGCGCGTCCGCCAACGGGGCCGTCGTGCTCCAGACCCGCGCGGCCGAGGACGGGAGCGTGATCGGGGCCACCGTGGTCCGGGTGCGCTTCGGCCAGCCCGGCGTCGACGGCCAGCCCGCTTCGACCTGCACGACCCCGCCGACCCGCCTGCCGCTCGCCGCCGGCCAGGCCGAGGTCCGGACGTTCTTCACCTGCGGGCCGCCGACGAGCGGGCTGCTGCCGGTCTTCCGGGTTGTGCCCGACAGCTCCGCCGTGCTGCGCGCCTCCCTCGAGCAACTGGTGGCGGGTCCGACGACGGGTGAGCGCGCCGGAGGACTCGGCTCCCCGTTCTCCCCCGACACGCTCGGCATGGTGACCGCCGTCGACCTCGGGCCGGACGGCTCGGCCCGGGTCGACCTGGCCGACTTCCGACAGGCGATCCCGGCCGCCGACACGGCCGCCGGGGCGACGACGCTCCTCGCTCAGCTCGACGCCACGGTCTTCCAGTTCCCGTCCGTCCGGTCGGTCGTCTACCGGATCGCCGGTGACTGCGAGCAGTTCGGCCGGTGGCTGGGCATCGACGGCTGCCAACCCCGCGTTCGCCCCACCTCCTGAGCCGTCCGATCCCGAACTGGGTGCCCCACAAGCCAGAAACGGGCGTCTGGCGCACCCGGTTCGGGCCTTCGCCGTCCTACCTCCTGAGCCGTCCGATCCCGAACTGGGTGCCTCACAAGCCCGATCAGTGCTTCAGCGGCACCCAGTTCGACCTGCGGCGGGGCGTCAGCGGGACTGGACCAGCTGGTGGAGCGCCTCGACCGAGCGCAACCAGCTGTCGAGGTCGCGCTGGGAGGGCACCCCGACCAGGTGGGTGACGCCCAGAGCCAGGTAGTCATCCAGCTGGCGGCGCACGACGTCGGGATCGGTGGCGAGACCGTCCCAGTCGGTCCGGGCCGAGATGGTGAACGAGTCCTCCGGCCGCAGCTCCCGCACCGCCTTGATGACCGGGGCCAGCGCCTCCGGGGTGCCCAGCCCGTGCCAGCCGTCGCCCTTGGTGGCCGCCCGGCGCACGGCCGAGGCGGAGGAGCCGCCGACGAAGATCGGGACGCGGCGGGTGGGTTGGGGCAGCACCACCAGGTCGACCATCTCGAACGAGGCCCCCTTGAAGTTGGTGGGCCGCTCCTCCCAGCAGGCTCGGAGGGCGTCGATGGCCTCGTCGGTGCGGGCACCGCGCTCCTCGTAGGGCACGCCCAGCCCCTCGAACTCCTCCTTGGTCCAGCCCACGCCGATGCCGAGGGTGAGCCGGCCACCGGAGAGGACATCGAGGGTCGCCAGCGACTTGGCCAGGTGCAGCGGTCGCCGATAGCCGCCGATGAGGACGCTGGTGCCGATGCCGACGGTGGTGGTGGCGGCCGCCGCCCACGTCAGGGTGATGATCGGCTCGAACAGGAACGGCGCCGGGTAGGGGTTGGCGGCCGGGACGGCCAGGTGGTCGCTGACCCACACGTCGGACAGGCCGAGCTCCTCGGCCTGGCGGGCGCAGCGGGCCACCGACTCGGCGCTGGCGGCGCGCCCGTACTGGGGCAGGTGCACACCGAGGCTGACCACTAGCGCGTCGGGTTCTGGAGGATGTCCTTGAACGGGATGTCCCGGTCGAGGCTGGGCTCCCGGGGCAGGTCGAGGACCCGCTCGCCGATCGTGTTGCGCTGGATCTCGCTCGTGCCGCCGGCGATGGCCAGCATCGGCGAGTTGATGCTCGACAGGGCGAGCCCGGCGTCCTCGGGGTGGGCCGGGTCCCAGGCCTGGGCCGCCACCCCGCCGAGCAGCATGCCGACGTTGGAGGCGCGCCGGGCCAGGATGGCGCTGGCCAGCTTGGCCACCGAGCCCCGCGATCCGACGTTGACCCCGGCGGCGATCTCGTCCCGCATCTTCTGGCCCATGTAGGCCAGCGTCTTCTCGAGGATGTAGATCTGGACGATCTCCTGGCGCGTCTCGGGATCGTCGGCCAAACCGCGGGCCCGGGCCAGGTCCATGAACTGCTCCGACTGGCTGCGGGCCCAGCTCTGGCCGCTCCCCCCCGCCCCGGTCCCGGCGCCCAGGGCCAGGCGCTCGTGGGTGAGCATGGCGGTGAGGGCCTTCCAGCCGTTGTTCTCCGTGCCCACCAAGGCGTCCACCGGCACCCGGACCTCGTCGAGGAAGACCTCATTGAAGTGGGCGTCACCGGTCATCTGACGGAGGGGCCGGATGGTGACGCCGG
>DASXLH010000270.1:0-1909 GCA_036496335.1 Acidimicrobiales bacterium | reverse complement strand
ATGCATCTCGCCACGTGGACGCCCTCCGGGGCGTCCACGGGCGCGTCCGGGTGGAGGTCGGCCGGGGAAGATCGCCGGCCATCCGCGGTGGCTGTCCCACCCCCTGCGTTGACTATCGGGGATGCGGCCCGTTCCCCACAGCTCCGCTGGCCAATGCACAGCCACGGCGCCGCCGTGCACAGGATCGCCCCGAAATTCACAGGGTCATCCTCTTCCACCCCACAGGGGCGATGGCCCATGGTGATGGCCCGTGTCCGTCGCTGAGCTTCCCCGCCGAGAGCGCGCCGACGGGCGTGTCCCACCGCACAACCTCGACGCCGAGGAGTCCCTCCTCGGCGCCATGCTCCTCAGCCGCGACGCCATCGTCGCGGCCACGGAGGTCGGCCTCGGGGCCGAGGAGTTCTACAAGCCGGCCCACGGCCATGTGTTCGAGGCGGTCACGTCGCTCTACGGCGCCGGTGAGCCGGCCGACCCGGTCACGGTGGCGGAGGAGCTGGGGCGGGCCGGCCTGCTCGAGGTCATCGGTGGCAAGGGTCTGCTGCTCACCCTCCAGGCCGGCACGCCGGCCACGTCCAACGCCGGGCGGTACGCCAACATCATCCGGGAGCACGCCCAGCTCCGGCGGTTGATCCGGGTGGCGGGCGAGATCGCCGAGCTCGGCTACGGCCTGCCCGACGACGTCGGCGCCGCCGTCGACCGGGCCGAGTCGCTGGTGTTCGACGTCGCCCAGCGGCGCGCCACCGACACCACCGTCGCCATCAAGGACCTCCTCGACGACAGCCTCACCCGCCTCGAGATGCTCTACGAGAAGGGCGACTCCATCACCGGTCTGCCCACCGGCTTCAACGGCCTCGACGAGCTCATGTCCGGCCTGCAGCCGAGCTCCCTGGTCGTCGTAGGGGCCAGACCAGCTATGGGCAAGGCGCTGGCACTCGACACTCCCATCCCGACGCCCACCGGTTGGTCGACGATGGGTGCGCTGGAGCCGGGCGCGACGGTCATCGACGAGCGGGGCCGACCCTGCCTCGTCACGTACGCGTCGCCGGTCTTCCTCGGGAATCGCTGCTACCGGGTCACCTTCGATGACGGGAGCACGGTGGTGGCCGACGCCGGGCACCGGTGGCTCGCCTACGACCTGCCGGCCTGGAAGTCGCACCGCGCCCGCACGGACCGACTGCGGGCCGGACCCCCGCCTCGTCCGGCGTTGGCGCGCGATCAGTCCGCCCGGATCCGCCACCCCCGGGTCGTCACCACCGAGGACATGGTCCACGAAGGCGTGCGGGTCGGCGGGAGGCCCAACTGGTACCTCCCCCTCTGCGGTCCGCTCGATCTCCCGCAAGCCGAGCTGCCGGTCGATCCGTACGTCCTCGGCTGCTGGTTGGGCGACGGAACGACGGCCGGATCGAGCTTCACGTTCGGCCTCGACGACGGCCCCCACTTCGCGGCCGAGTTCGAGCAGGTCGGCTACGTCCTGGAGCATCGACCGGGTCATGGCCCGCTGTCCTGGGGAACCACACCCGTGCGCGGAAAGGGCCGGTGGCTGGGCTACCGAGGTCCTCACCGGGTGCTCACCCGGGAGCTCCAGGAGCTCGGCTTCCTCGGCGGTGCCCGAAAGCGCATTCCCGACGCCTATCTACGGGGGTCCTCCAAGCAGCGGCTGGCTCTCCTCCAAGGCCTCCTCGACACGGACGGCACGGTCACGAACGCCAACGGGACGGTGGAGCTCTGCCTGGCCGATCGACGGCTGCTCGAGCAGGCCTGGGAGCTGGTCGTCTCGCTCGGCCACAAGCCACACCCCATCGCCCACCGCTCGATCCGCCTGCACGACGGCCGTCGGGCCGACGCGTGGCGGTTCCGCTGGACGCCGCCGGAGCCCGTGTTCAGGCTGCCGCGCAAGGCCGAGAGGCTG
>DASXLH010000269.1:0-32865 GCA_036496335.1 Acidimicrobiales bacterium | reverse complement strand
ACTCGGGCGCATGGGAGGGCACGGCTTTGTGCCAGAAGCCGGCCTTGTCGACCCCGTTCGGGAAGCGATGGGGGTTGACAGGGCGGTCGGCCAGGTACGGGAGCATGGCCGGGGCGATCCGGGCGTGGTGGCGGACGAGGTCCCGCTTGGTGAGCGGCGCCTCGCCGTCCCGCCCGGGGAAGAGGACCTTGTCGAGGTTGGTGAGCTTGACCTCGATCCCGCCGATCGACCAGACGCCCTCGCCCGGGAGGGCTTGGAGGGCACCCAGCTCGTCATCGGTGACGGCACGGAACGAGCCCGTCCGCGGCGCCCACGGCGCCCGCGTCGCACGATCGGCGGTCCAGGTGTCGGCCGGCCCGGCCGCCACCTCGTCGTTGGTCCGGCCGGTCTTGACCGAGGCGGGGTGCTCCTCCGGGTCCCAGCCGTCGACGGCGTCCTCGTCGTGCTTGTGCAACAGGAGCCACTGGTCGGCGCCGTCCCGTCCGCCCCGCCGGACCAGGACGAAGCGGCCCCGGAGCTTCTCGCCGTGAAGGTCGAAGTGCAGGGAGCCCGCTTCGACGGCGGCCACCGGATCGTCGGTGTCGGCCGCCTCCCAGGTGCCCCAGTCCCAGACCACGACGTCGCCCCCGCCGTACTCCCCCCGGGGGATCGTCCCTTCGAAGTCGAAGTAGTCGAGCGGGTGGTCCTCGACGTGCACCGCCATCCGCTTGACCGCCGGATCGAGGGTCGGTCCCTTCGGCACGGCCCAGCTCACCAGCACTCCGGCCATCTCCAACCGGAGGTCGTAGTGGAGGCGGGTGGCCCGGTGCCGCTGCACCACGAACCTTGCTCCGGCGGCGGCAGGCGGTGCCCCGCCGCGGCCCGAGGGCTCGGAGGTGACGGCGAAGTCTCGCTTGGCGGCGTAGGAGGCGAGCCGTTCCTCCGGGGTGGCGACCTTGGCGCGTGCCGGCATCCTCCAGCCCTACCCGATCAGGCGAAGGGGGTCACGTCAGTGCCGGCGCCGCCGGCGGCGGAGCAGGCCCCGGAGGGAGACCACCGCCAGCCCGGCCAGCAGCAGCTGAGCGAGGGTGATGCCGGTGACGTCGACCGCCGGGATCCACTCGACGGAGTCGCCTTGCACCCGGTAGACGCCGAGCGGCCGGGCGATCACCCCGAAGCCCATGCCGTTCCCCGACCCCATCCCCATCCCGTCGGGACCGCTGCCCTCGCCGCTCCCACCGCCGGCACCACCCCGCACGACGGCCACCGGGATGACGGTGGTGTCCCCGACCTCGTACGGATCGCCGAACACCCGCCGCACCGAGAGCGAGTCGCGCACGGCGCCGAGCGTGTCAAGGACGTTCGTCTTGGCCGGGCTGGCGCTGTCCTCGTCCATGGCTTCCCTCTCGCTACGGCTGCAGGTCGAGCTGGAGGAGCTTGATGGCGTTGCCCCGCAGGACGGCGGTGATCTCGTCGTCCTTCAGGCCGGCGACCAGCTTGGTGACGATCTCCTTGGTGTCGGGCCAGCTCGAGTCGGAATGGGGGTAGTCCGTCTCGGCCGTGACGTTCCCGACACCGATCTCGTCGAGCGAGTTGAGCCCATGGGCGTCGTTGATGAAGCAGCCGTAGATCGAGCGGTAGTAGTAGGTCGAGGGCGGCTCCGGGATGTGCTTCGTCTGGGCCCAGCCCTGGTTGTCCTCCCACACCTGGTCGACCCGCTGCAGCGCGTAGGGGATCCAGCCGATCTGGCTCTCGGCGTAGAGCAGCTTCAGCTCCGGGTGCTCGACCAGCAGGCCGGACATCAGGAAGTCGATCATCGACGACATGGCGTTGCCGAAGGCCAAGGTGGCGCTCACCGACGGCGGTGCGTCCGGCGAGGCCGCCGGCATCTTCGACGACGAGCCGATGTGCATGGCGACCGCCGTCTTGGTCTCGGCGCACGCCGCGAAGAACGGCTCCCAGAACCCGCTGTGGATGGTGGGCAGGCCGAGGTGGTACGGCAGCTCGCTGAAGCAGACGGCGTGCACGCCCCGCTCGGCGTTGCGACGCACCTCGGCGGCGGCCAGGTCGGCGTCCCACAGCGGGATGATCCCGAGGGGGATGAGCCGGCCACCGGAGTCGCCGCACCACTCTTCGACCATCCAGTCGTTGTAGGCCTTCACGCAGGCCAGGCCGAGCTCCTTGTCGTGACCCTCGTAGAAGGTCTGTCCGCAGAACCGGGGCAGGGTCGGGAAGCACATCGACGCCTCGACCCAACCGGCGTCCATGTCGGCGAGGCGCTCCTTCGGATCGAAGCAACCCGGGCGCATGTCGTCGTAGGTGATGGGCGTGAGGGTCATCTCCTCCTTCGGGTACCCGACGGCGGCGACCATGCGCTTGTGCGTGTAGACGAGGTCCTCGTAGAGCCAGCAGTCGACCTTGGTGGGCGAGTCGTCGTCGAAGTGCTCGACGTAGCTGGCCGTGCCCACGTAGTCGATGCCGCCGATGCCCCGGCGGACCACCTTCGGCCCACGGTCCCGGTACTTGGCCGGCAGCCAGGTCTCCCAGACGTGAGGTGGCTCGACGACGTGGTCGTCGACGCTGACCAGCTTCGGGATCTCGATCATGACCGGCGGTGGCTCCGCTCGGCCGCCAGCGCGTGCAGGGTCGTGACCATGTCGTCGCCCGACTTCTCGGCCCGCTCCTTCACGGTGTTCCAGTCGTCGAGCTGGGTGGCGGCGTGGGCGGCGTTGTCGTTCCACAGCGGCGAGGTGGGCGCCGTGATCTCGAGGCGGATGCCGTTGGGGTCGTGGAAGTAGATCGAGTAGATGATCTTGTGGTCGACCGGGCCGAGGACCTCGACGCCGTTGGCCTGCAGCCAGGTGTTCCAGGTGTCGACCGTCGCCGGGCTGTCGACCTGGAGGGCCAGGTGCTGGAACGTGTCATAGGCCTGGTGGGGCGGCGGCCCGAGGGGCGGGAGCTCAGGGGCCTCGAAGAAGGCCACCGTCGAGCCGTCGCTCATCCGGAAGAAGGAGTGGAAGTAGGGGATGGGCTCGCCGGTCGACGGGATGGCGTCGTCGAGCACGGCGTTGACCAGCTCCATGCCCATGAGCCGGGTGTAGAAGTCGGCCGTGGCGGCGGTGTCGCGGGTGATGTAGGCGACGTGGCTCAGCATCGCCGGCTTGCCGGGGCGCAACGCCTCGTCGGCCGGCTCGAGCCCGTCGAGCGTCGCCGCCTCGTCCTCGACCGTTCCCTGCGTGTCAGGAGTGACCGTCATCGAAAGCTCCCCTCTCCACCCCGGCGCCGGGGTTGCCTACAGGATGCCAGCACACGGCCACCCCTCCGCAGCCCCGGCGTGACTAGGCGGTGACGTCGACCACCGTCCGACCGGTGACGCCACCGGCCAGGATCGAGTCGAGGGCGGCCTCGAGACCGCCGAGGGGGATGTCCTTGATCACATCGGCGAGCCCGGCCGGGCGCATGGAGGTGGCGATCAGGTCCCAGACCTTCCGCCGGCGTTCGATCGGTGCCGCCACCGAGTCGATGCCCAGCAGCGAGACGCCCCGGAGGATGAAGGGCATCACCGTGGTGGGGACGGCCATGCCGCCGGTGTTGCCGCTGGCTGCCACGGAAGCGCCGTACTTGAGCTTGGAGAGCACGTTGGCGAGCGTGGTGCCGCCGACGCAGTCGACCGCACCGGCGTAGGTGGCGGAGTCGAGGGCCTTGCCCTCGGCGGCCAGCTCCTCACGGGCGATGATGTTCGACGCCCCGAGCGAGCGCAGGTAGGGCTCGGCCTCGGCCTTCCCGCTGCTGGCCGTCACCTCGTAGCCGAGCGTCGAGAGGATGCTCACCGCGATGCTGCCCACGCCGCCGGTGGCGCCGGTGACGAGCACCGGTCCGTCGGCCGGGGCGAGGCCCCGCTCCTGCAGCTCGAGGATCGACAGCGCGGCCGTGAAGCCGGCCGTGCCGATGCCCATCGCCTCGCGGGCGTCGAGGCCGTCGGGCAGCTTCACCAGCCACTCCTCCGGAACCCGGGCCAGCTCGGCGAAACCGCCGTGGCGGGACACACCCAGGTCGTAGCCGTGGGCCAGCACCTTGGTGCCGGTGGGGAACGCCGCGCTCCCCTCCCCCGTGACCGTGCCGGCCAGGTCGATGCCGGGGATGAGCGGTGAGATGCGGGCCACCCGACCCTTGGGGATCGTCGCCAACCCGTCCTTGTAGTTGACGCTGGTGCGCTCGACGGCGACCAGCAGCCCGTCGGCGGGCAGGTCGTCGACCGACATCTCGCCGATCGCCCGGGTGACGGCGTCGCCGTCCTGGGTGGCGGTGAACGCGCGGAAGGAGTCAGCCATGGCGCCGGACGTTAGACGGGCGGCCCCGCGCTCGGCGAAGGCAGCCACCTCGTTCTGGGTGCCGCTGAAGCGCGCTCCGTACTTCAGTGGCACCCGGTTCGGATCGGGACTCGTTTCTGGGTGCCGGTGGAGCGCGCTGGGTACTTCAGTGGCACCCGGTTCGGTTCAGGATGCGTTCTGGGTGCCGGTGAAGCGCGCTCCGTACCTCGCCCGCACCCGGTTCGGTCGGTGGGTGGTTCGACTCGGGCTCAGTCGTAAGCAACGAGGAGGGCGTCGACGGCGACCACGCCGTCGACGGTGACGACGAGTGGGTTGAGGTCGGCGGAGCCGAGCCACGAACCCGTCGACTGCCAGAGGCGGGCGACCCCCTCGACCGCGCCGACCAGGGGATCGCTGTCCCAGGCCTTCTGGCCCCGGAGGCCGGCCACGTCGCCGGCGACGGCCTCGACCACCGACGTGGCAGCGCCGTCGACGAGCGGCAGCAGCCGCCCGTCGACGCGAGGGGCGACCTCGAGCAGCACCCCGCCGCGACCGAAGAGCAGCACGGGACCGAGGTCGGTGCGGGCCTGGAGCCCGATGAACGCCTCGCCGTGCCCGGCCACCATCTTCTGGACCGCGATCGTGGCCGGCACGCCGTGGGACGAGGCGATGGCCCGGAGCTCGGCCACCGCGCCCGCCACCTCGGCCGGAGCCACGCCCAACCGGACGGCCCCCAGCTCGGTGCGGTGGGGTACGTCGGCCAGCTTGACCACGAGCCGGTCGCCCAGGGCGGCGATGGCCGGATCGTCGACCACGCCGTCGACCAGCACCACATAGGGCGCAACCGGGACGCCGGCGGCCTCGAGCATCGCCATCGAGTCGGCGAAGGAGGCGATGCGGCCGGCCTCGCTGTCGAGGAGGGTCGGCGGCGCGACATCGTCGGGTGCCACCGAAGGCCGCGTCGCCGGCGCCGCCGCCGAGGCCACCGCGTCGAGCGCCTTGACGGCCCGGTAGGTGGAGCGCAGACCGCGGGAGAAGGACACTCCTCGGGTGCGGAACTGGTCGGTCCAGCCACCGATGGAGGTGGCCTCGACGGGGCTGACGATCAGCGGTACCGACACCTTCTCGGCCACGTCGGCGAAGGGGTCGAGCAGGGTCTTGGCCCAACCCTCGTCGCCCTCGGCCGCCCACCAGCACAGGATCAGGGCGTCGACGTCGTCGGCTTCGGCGTAGCCGGTGAACATCTCCGTGAGCAGCTCACGGTCGCGCATCACGAAGCCGGTCAGGTCGAGCGGGTTCAGGCTGCCGTCCTCGCCCGGGATCCGCTCCCGCACCCAGGCCTCCAGGGCCTCGAGGCTCGGGAGCTCGACGCCCTCCTCGACCCCCGTATCGGCGGCGATGCCGGCCACGCCGCCCGACGAGGCCATCACGGCCACGTTGCGGATGGGACGCCACTGCTCGGGCGGGAGCTGGGCCAGCAGCGTGGCCTTGTCGAGCAGATCGTCGATGTCGGTGGCGGTCACGACGCCGGCCTGGCGCAGCACGAGGTCGTACACCCAGCTCTCGTTGGCGATCGCCCCCGTGTGCGAGCGCATGATGTCGCGCGACCGCTCGGTGCGGCCCAGCTTGAGGGCGACGACCGCCTTGCCGGCCAGTCGGGCCACCCGCACCGCCTCGAAGAAGGGCTGCGCCTCGCGGATCTTCTCGATGACGAGGCAGATCACCCGGGTGGCCGGATCGTCGGCCAGGTGGGCGATGTAATCGGCCAGGCCGCACACGGCCTCGTTGCCCGACGACACCGCCACGCCGAAGGCGAGCTGGCGCTGCTGGCCCGCGGCCAGGCAGCTGCGGAGCAGGAAGCCGCTCTGGGAGATGACCGCGACGCCACCGGGCCGCAGCGTGATGCGCCCGCCGGTGAAGAGGTTGGCGCCCGTCGTCACGTTCATGAAGCCGCTGCAGTTGGGTCCCACGATGGCCAGCTGGTCGCCCGCCGCCTCCACCAACCGGGCCTGCAGGGCGCGGCCCTCGTCGCCCAGCTCGGCGAAGCCGCCGGCCGCCACGACCACGCCCCCGCAGCCGAGGGCCACGGCTTCGGAGATCACGCCGATCGACCGCTCGGCGCTGACGAGGGACAGCACGGCGTCGACCGGCTCACCGACATCGGTGAGGCTCTTGTGGGTCGCCTGGCCGTAGAGGGTGTCGCGGTTCGGGTTGACGAGGTGCACCGACCGCCCTGCGTCGAGCATGGGGAGCACGGCGTTGTTGGACATCCCGAGGTTCTCGCTGGCGCCGACGACGGCGATCGAGGCGGGTGAGAGGAGGCGCGCTAGGTTCGACCGGTCCACCGGGGGGACTGTACGCACGGCCCCGCAAGGTCGTCGCCTCGCCGACGGGACCCGGTCAGCGGACAACCGGTCGGGCCGCCATCGGGCGCATCTCGGCCGGAGACGGAATCGGTGCCAGGGCGCCGGAGCGCAGAGGGGAACAGGTCGGTGGAGCTCGACGAGATCAGCTACGAGAAGGCCGACGGGATCGGGGCGATCACCCTGAACCGGCCCGACAAGCTCAACCCCATCTCGGCCCGTACCGGCGGGACGCGCGACCAGATCCTCTGGGCCCTCACCGACGCCGAGGACGATCCCGACGTGGGCTGCGTGCTGATCAGCGGCGCGGGCAAGGCGTTCTCCGCCGGCGGTGACCTCACCGGCAACGCCCGCCGGGAGACGGCCTTCGAGCAGCACGCCTTCCTGGAGACGGCCGAGGTGTTCCACCGTCGGGTCCGGGAAGCGAAGCTGCCGGTGATCGCCGCCGTGCACGGCATCTGCCTGGGCGCCGCCCTGACGCTGGTGGCGAGCTGCGACTTCATCATCGCCGCCGAGTCGGCCAAGTTCGGGCTGCCCGAGGGACGCATCGGCCTGGTCGGCGCGGCGCCGCTCGTGCCGATCGTCGGTCGGCAGTGGGCCAAGTTCCTCATGTTCTCCGGCGAGCAGATCGACGCCGCGCTCGCCGCCCGCATCGGCTTGGTCCTCACGGTCGAACCCGACGCCGAGCTCATGGACCGGTCGCGTGAGCTGGCCGGCCGCCTGGCGCGACTGCCACGGGAGGCCATCCTGCTCAACAAGCGGGCCATCGACGCGGTGGCCGAGGCCGGTGGCGAGCTCGACGGGCGCCTGGCCGGTCAGGCGGCCGACGCCGTCACGCTGGCCAACAGCGGGCGGGCCACCGCCCCCGATGGCCGGACCTTCCGGGAGATCATCGACACCGAGGGCATGGACGGGCTGAAGTCCGCCCGAGCCGCCCAGTACGAAGGACCGTGGCTGCGCTGAAACCCGATCTGGGCGAGGTTCTGGCATCTCGCAGGTACGAACACCTCGCCCAGAACGGGAGGGGGCCGGCGTGGCAGCCTGTCGGGGCGGCGTCGTAGTCGGTGGAACACACAAGGGGGAGGCCCATGCGGCTCGAAGGCAAGGTTGCGTTGGTGTCCGGCTCGACGCGGGGCATCGGGCGCTCGATCGCCCAGATGTTCGCCGCCGAGGGGGCGAAGGTCGCCGTCACCGGCCGCACCGTCGAGCGGGGCCAGAAGGTGGTCGACCTGATCACCAACGAGGGCGGCGAGGCCGCCTTCTTCGAGCTCGACGTGAGCCGCGAGGAGAGCGTGCGCTCCGTGACCGACGCGGTGGTCGACCGGTTCGGCTCGATCACCACGCTGGTCAACAACGCCGCCCCCACGGTGGAGGTGGGCTCCAACATCAAGCCGCTGACCGAGGTCACCACCGAGGAGTGGGACTACATCATCAAGGCGGCCGTGACGGGTCCGGTGTTCTGGGCCTGCAAGTACGGCATCCCCCATCTGGCCGACGCCGGCGGCGGCACCATCATCAACATCACGTCCGGGCAGTCGGTGGTCGGCATGTCAGGCTTCACCGCCTACGCCGCCGCCAAGGGCGCCATGAACAGCCTCACCCGCGCCATCGCGGTCGAGACGGCCGAGCAGAACATCCGTTGCAACGCCATCCTCGTCGGACGGGTCGTGGCCAAGGGCGACATGGGGGCGGGCATCACCCCGGGCCACCTCACCCGGCTGGGCAACCCGAACGACATCGCGTTTGCCGCCACCTACCTGGCCTCGGACGAGTCGGCCTTCGTGACGGGATCGATCCTGACCGCCGACGGGGGCTACACCATCAACGGCACGCACTGATGGGCCCGACCGCTCACCATCGACACCGCACCGACTAGAACGACGCCGTGCAACCCGACGTGCTCGGCACGACGATCCTCCACCAGGTCGAGGACGGCGTCGCCACCATCACCCTGAACCGGCCCGACACCGCCAACGCCGTCCAGCCCGAGATGCGCGACGCCATCATCGAGCTGCTGGCCGACGCCGATCCCGATCCCGAGATCCGAGCCGTCGCCATCCGGTCGAACGGGCGGCACTTCTGCTCCGGCGCCGACGTCGGCTCCATCCAGAGCGGAGGCCGGGCCGAGCCGCTGGTGGGCGACGGGATGCGCCGAATCATGCAGGGCGCCCAGCGGCTGATCGGCGCCATCCTCGACTGTCCCAAGCCCGTGGTGGCGGTGGTGCAGGGAACGGCTGCCGGGCTCGGCGCCCACATCGCCTACGCCTGCGACATGGTGGTCGCCGCCGACAACGCCGCCTTCCTGGAGCCCTTCCTGCTGCGGGGGCTGGTGGTCGACGCCGGTGGTGCCTACCTGCTGCCCCGCCTGGTGGGCATGCAGCGGGCCAAGGAGCTGGCCTTCCTGGCCGACAAGCTGCCGGCCACCGAGGCCAAGGCGATGGGCCTGGTCAACCGGGTCGCACCGGCCGACGAGCTCGACGCGGTGGCCGGCGAGCTGCTGGCCCGTCTGGCGGCCTCCCCCACCAGCGCGCTGGCGCTCACCAAGCGCCTGTTCAACCGCTCCTTCGACGCCGACCGGGCCGACTCGTTCCTCGAAGAAGCCGCCTACCAGGAGCTGCAGTCGCACAGCCACGACGCCAAGGAAGGCGTGGCCGCGTTCATGGAGCGCCGCCCCGCCGAGTTCAAAGGACACTGACATGGCAGACGCACCGGCACCCCGCTTCGACCTGCCCACCATCGAGGCCGAGTCGAAGCCCTTCTGGGACGCCGCCAAGGAGGGAAAGTTCCTCATCCAACGTTGCAACAGCTGTGGTGACGCCCACCACTACCCCCGGCCCTTCTGCCCCACCTGCTGGAGCGACGACGTGTCGTGGGAGGAGGCCAGTGGGCGGGCCACGCTGTACACCTGGTCCACGATCTTCGTGAACGACCTACCGCCCTTCGGCGACAAGCTCCCCTACGTCGCGGCGGCCGTCGACCTGGAGGAGGGTCCGCGGGTGATGACCAACATCGTGGGCACCGAGCCCGACCAGCTCACCGTGGGCATGGCCCTGATGGTCGACTTCGAGGCGCTCAACGACGAGATCACGGCCCCGGTATTCCGGCTGGCCTGACCGACCAGGCACGCAGGAACGAGGAGGACGAGATGGCACTGCTCGACGGGAAGGTCGCGCTCGTCACCGGCGCCGGTCACGGCATCGGACGGGGGCACGCCCTGGAGCTGGCGAAGCAGGGCGCCAAGGTCGTGGTCAACGACCTCGGCAGCACCTCCACCGGCGAGGGCAGCGGGCGTGACGCCGAGCGCGTCGTCGCTCTCATCGAGGAACGGGGCGGGACCGCCACCGCCGACTTCGGCGATGTCGGCGACGAGGGCCAGGCCGACGCCATGGTGGCCAAGGCCATCGACACGTGGGGCAAGCTCGACATCGTCGTCAACAACGCCGGCATCGCCCGCGACCGGGCGGTGTGGAACATGGAGGTCGCCGACTTCGACCTCGTCATGCGGGTCCACGTGCGGGGCACCTGGCTGGTGAGCCGGGCCGGTGCCCGCCACTGGCGGGACCGCTCCAAGAGCGAGGGCGGCAAGGTCGCCGGGCGGATCATCAACACGATCTCGGGCGCCGGGCTGCTCGGCAACTTCGGCCAGAGCAACTACGCCCCGGCCAAGGCGGCGATCATGGGCATGACCCAGACCCTGAGCCTGGAGCTGGCATCGATCGGGGTCACCGTCAACGCCATCGGGCCCGGGGCCGTCACCCGCATCTCGGCCGGGGTCAGCGGCGCCACCGAGGTGAAGGAGCCCGACGAGTACGACCCGAACGGCTTCGACCCGCTCAACCCAGCCATGAGCTCACCGGTGGTGGCCTGGCTGGCCAGCGACGAGGCCGGCCACGTGAGCGGCCAGTGCATCCGGGCCATGCGCACCCAGATCTTCCTCATGGAGGGTTGGACCGAGGCGCGGACCATCGACAACGGCGGCGCCTATTGGGAGGCGGACAAGCTCGGCCGCCGCATGGAGGCGGAGCTCTTCCGCACCCGCGCGCCCGGCCTCAGCCTCGGCGGCTGACGGCCAGTCCCGGGAATCAGGGAGCGTCCGGGTCGAGGAACTCGAGCACGTGCTTGCGGTGATGCTCGTAGACGAGTGACGTGCGGGTGTCGGCCACGTCGGACCGGCTGGTGACGTGCTCGAGGACGAAGGTCCGCAGCCGGTCGACGGACGGCACGGCCACCTCGACGAGGAAATCGTCGGCCCCGGTGACGGTGTCGATGGCGACGGTCTCGGGGGCGGCCAGGACGTCGTCTCGGAAGGCGATGACCGAGCTGGTGGTCTTGGGCTGGAGACGGACGCTGATGAGCGCCCGAATGGGTCGGCCGAGCGTGGCCATGTCGACCTCAGCGTGCCAACCCCGGATGATCCCGCGGGCCTGGAGCGACCGGATCCGCTCCAGGCAGGTCGACTCGGCCACCCCGGCCTCCTGGGCGAGCTCCTTGTTGGTCCGGCGGGCGTTCTCCTGCAGCAGTCGCACCAGCACCCGGTCGACGGACGTGAGACGGGCCTCGGCCATCGGCGGAGGCTAGGACGACGCCGGGAAGGACCGCGGCATCTTCGGCAGTTGCCCTCAGCGTGACGTCAGACACACATGATCAGCGGCATGCGTCGGGATCACAGAATCATCTTCAGAGTGCTGGCGAGATCACCGTTGTTCCTTCACAATCGGGGCAGGAATCGACCCGGAGGTGGTTGCCCGTGGACCTGCTCGTCGCCGAAGGCCTGGAGCTGGTGCAACTCATCGCCGAGGACGGGACTCCCCATCCGGACCGCGCCCACGAGGTCGCCCATCTGGTCGATCAGTTGCCGGCCCTGTACGAGACCATGGTCGTCACGCGGGAGCTCGACGAGGAGTTCGTCAACCTCCAACGCCAGGGCCAGCTCGCCCTCTTCCCGTCGTGCCGGGGGCAGGAAGCCGCCCAGGTCGGCTGCGCGGCGGCGCTGCGCGACACCGACTGGCTGTTCCCCCAGTACCGGGAGCTCGGCGCCTTCCTGCACCGCGGGATCGACCCCGGTGGCATCGGGCTGATGTGGCGGGGTGCCTGGCACGGCGGTCTCGGGCTCATCGAACGGGCCGTCGCCCCCATGTCGATCCCGATCGGGACCCAGGCGCTGCACGCCGTTGGCGCCGCCATGGCATCGACCTGGCTCGGTGACGGCGGCGTGACCGTCGCCTTCGTCGGCGACGGCGCCACCAGCGAGGGTGACGTGCACGAGGCCCTCAACCTGGCGGCCGTCCGCAAGGCGCCCTGCCTCTTCTACGTGCAGAACAACCAGTGGGCCATCTCGACCCCGCTGGCCGACCAGATGGCCGCCCCGTCGATCGCCCACAAGGGCGTGGGCTACGGGATGCCGGGCGTCCGGGTGGACGGCAACGACATCCTCGCCTGCATGGCGGTGGTGGAGCAGGCCGCCGCCCGGGCCCGGGCCGGCGAGGGTCCCACCCTGATCGAGGCCGTCACCTACCGGCTCGGACCGCACACCACCTCCGACGACCCCACCCGCTACCGGACCCAGGCCGAGGTCGACGTGTGGCTCGCCCGTGACCCGATCGCCCGGTGCCGGGCCTACCTCGGCCATCTCGGGACCTGGGACGACTCGCTCGAGGACGAGGCCCGGGCCAAGGCCGCGGTCCTGCGGACCGGTCTGCGGGCGGCTGTGTTCGATGCCCCCGACCCGTCGCCGCTCGAGCTGTTCGACCACGTGTTCACCGAGCCCACCGCCGAGCTCCGGGCCCAGCGGGCCGAGCTGGCAGCCGAGATCGACCGGGCCGGCTGACATGGCACCCACCGCCGCCGTGGGAGAGGCGCAGGAGCTGACGATGGTGCAGGCCATCAACGCCGCGCTGGCCGACGCCATGGAGGCCGACGACCGGGTGGTGGTGTTCGGGGAGGACGTCGCCCGTCAGGGCGGGGTGTTCCGCGTGACCGAGGGCCTGTGGGACCGCTTCGGGCCCCAGCGCTGCTTCGACACCCCGCTGGCCGAGTCGTCGATCATCGGCTCGGCCGTGGGCATGGCGTTGCGGGGGTTCCGGCCGGTGCCCGAGATCCAGTTCGACGGCTTCACCTACCCGGCGTTCGACCAGATCGCCACCCACCTGGCCAAGTACCGGAGCCGCAGTCGGGGGCTGCTTTCCATGCCGGTTACCGTCCGGGTGCCCTCCTTCGGCGGGATCGGCTCGCCTGAGCACCACTCCGAGTCGACCGAGTCCTACTGGGTCCACACCGCCGGGCTCAAGGTGGTCGTGCCGTCCGGCGCCGCCGACGCCTACTCCCTGCTGCTCGACTCGATCGAGTCGGACGATCCGGTGCTCTTCCTCGAACCGAAGCGCCGCTACTGGGCCAAGGAGATGGTCGACCGGGGAGCCCGACGCGAGCCCATCGGCAAGGCCGTCGTCCGCCGGGCGGGCGAGACCGCCACCGTGGTGACCTACGGGGGGCTGGTCGGGACGGCCCTCGAGGCCGCCGAGGTGGCCGCCGCCGACGAGGGCTGGTCCCTCGAGATCATCGACCTCCGCAGCCTCGTGCCCCTCGACTTCGAGACCATCGCCGAGTCGGTCGTGCGCACCGGCCGCTGCATCGTCTTCCACGAAGGGCCTCGCACCCTCGGCATGGGGGCGGAGATCGCGGCCCGGGTGCAGGAGGAGCTGTTCTTCAATCTCGAGGCCCCGGTGCTGCGGGCCACCGGTTTCGACACGCCCTATCCCCCGGCTCGGCTCGAGTCGACCTGGCTGCCGGGCGTCGACCGGCTCCTCGACACCGTCGAGCGGTCGCTGGGCTACGACCATGGCTGAGAAAGCCGGGAGCAGAGCTGAGGAAGCCGGGAGCAGAGCTGAGAAAGCCGGGAACATGGCTGAAGGCCGGGAACATGGCTGAAGGCCGGGAACATGGCTGAAGGCCGGGAACATGGCTGAAGGCCGGGGTCATGGCTGAGGAGCTGCGGGACTTCCTCGTGCCCGACCTGGGCGAGGGCCTCGAGGAGGCGACGGTGGTGGAGTGGCACGTCGCGCCCGGCGACACCGTCGCCCTCAACCAGGTGCTCTGCACGGTGGAGACGGCCAAGGCCGAGGTCGAGGTGCCCTCCCCCTACGCCGGCGCCGTGGTCGCCCTCGGCGGCGCCGCCAACGAGACCCTCAAGGTCGGCTCCCTGCTCGCCCGGATCGCTCTCAGCACCGCAGATGCACCGGAAGGCACAGCCGCGGCACCGGCGGCCTCGGGCACCCGCGAGCCGACCCTGGTGGGGTACGGCCACGACGAGTCGATCGACCGCAGCCGCCGCCGGCGGCGGGGGTCTGCGCCGTCACCCGAGGCCCCGGTCGCGAGCGCCGACCCCACCGTCGCCACCGACCCGGTCACGGCGGTCGCGACCGTGGGCGACACACCCCCAGGTGTCGCCTCCGGCGCGACCGCCGGTGTCGGCCGGGCCCTGGCCGCTCCTCCAGTGCGCAAGCTGGCCCGCGACCTGGGGGTCGACCTGCAGTCCCTGGCCCCGGGCCGCGGACCCGATGGCATCGTGACCCGGGCCGACGTCCGCGCTGCCGCCGACACCCCCGCCCCGGGTGGGGTCGTGGCGTCGATCGCCGGGACCGACAGCGCCGGCACGACGGTGGTGCCCGTCACCGGGGTCCGCGCCCGGGTGGCCGAGCACATGAGCACGTCCCGCACCCGGATCCCGGACGCCACCTGCAGCGTCACCGTCGACTGCACCCGCCTGCTCGAGGTGCGAGCCGCGCTCAACTCGGCCGCCGACCGTCGGGGCCTGGGCACGCCCGTCACCCCCTTCTCGCTGCTCTGCCGGCTGTTCGTCCAGGCGCTCGTCGCCGTCCCCGGCCTCAACGCCAGCTACGACGAGTCCGGGCCGGCCATCCGGTACCACAGCGCGGTCCACCTCGGCATCGGTACCGCCACCGACCGGGGCCTCCTGGTCACCGTGGTGCGGGACGCCGACGGGCGTTCGACGCTCGACCTGTCGAGTGAGATCGCCCGCCTGTCGGCGGCCGCCCGCGACCACACGATCACGCCGGGCGAGCTCACCGGCTCGACCATCACCGTCTCCAACTTCGGCGCCCTGGGCCTCGACGAGGGGATCCCCGTCATCAACCATCCCGAGGCGGCCATCCTCGGCGTCGGGTCGATCAAGCCGCGGCCGTACGTGGTGGACGGGGTGGTCGTGGCCAGGCCCACCTCCACGCTCACGCTGGCCTTCGACCATCGCGTCGGCGACGGCGCCGACGCCGGAGGGTTGCTGAGCCGGCTGCGCGACCTCGTCGAAGCCCCCGAGCTCGCCCTGCTCGACGCATGACCGACCCGGTCGACATCGTCGTGCTCGGCGGCGGACCGGGCGGGTACGCCACCGCCCTGCGGGGCGCCGCCCGGGGCCTGACGGTGACGATGGTCGAGGCCGACCTCGTCGGCGGCACCTGCCTGCATCGCGGCTGCATCCCCTCGAAGGCCTTGCTGCACATCGCCCACCTGGCCGACACGCTCCCCCAGATGGGCCAGCTCGGACTCGCCACGGGTGGTCCCGGGCTCGACGTCGCCGCCGCCGGTCGCTTCCGGGACGACGTCGTGAACACCCTCTACAAGGGCCTCGTCGGCCTGGTGAGGACGCGCGGGATCACGACGGTGCAGGGATGGGGCCGGCTGTCGGCCCCCGGCACGGTCGAGGTCACGCCGACCGGGGAGCCCGGGGAGCCCACGACCGGCGGCGCTCCCACCACCATCCAGGCCCGCCACGTCGTGGTGGCGACCGGCTCGGCCCCGATCGACCTGTCCATCGCCCCGGCCGATGGGACCCGCATCCTCACCTCCGACGACGCGCTGCGACTGGAGCGGGTGCCGAGACGGGCGGTGGTCGTGGGTGGCGGCGCGGTCGGGGTGGAGTTCGCGTCGCTGTGGCGCTCGCTCGGCGCCGAGGTGACCCTGGTCGAGGCGCTGGACCGGCTCCTGCCCCTGGAGGATCCCGACTCGTCGGCGGCGCTGGCCCGAGCCTTCCGAGCCCGGGGCATCGACGTGCGCACCGGCGTCGGTCTCGCCGGGGCCAAGGCCGACGACGACGGTGTGCGGGTCGAGCTCGTCGACGGGACGTCCCTCGACGTCGACCAGGTCCTCGTGGCGGTGGGCCGCCGCCCCCGGACCGCCGGCATCGGTCTCGAGGCGCTCGGCGTCCTCGACGACCGCGGCCGGGTTCTCGTCGATGGGCTCGGCCGTACGGCCGTCGACGGGCTGTGGGCCGTGGGCGACGTCCTCCCGACCCTGGCCCTGGCCCATGCCGCCTTCGCCGAGGGCTTCGCCGTGGCCGACGCCGTCGCCGGCCTGTCACCCCGACCCGTCGACCACCGCCAGATCCCCCGCGTCACCTACTGCACGCCCGAGGTCGCCTCCGTGGGGCTCACCGAGCCGGAGGCGCGGGCGCTGGGCAACGAGGTGCGCACCACCAAGCTGACCCTGGCGGGCAACGCCCGGGCCCTCATCGAGAGAGCGGGCGGTCACGTCAAGCTGGTGACCCTCAACGACGGCACCATCGTCGGCGCCCACCTGGTGGGGCCCTCGGCCACCGAGCTGATCGGCGAGCTCGGCCTGGCCACCGCCTGGGGCGCGCTCGCCGAGGAGGTGGCCGATGTCGTGCACGCCCATCCGTCGCTCTCCGAGGCCACCCGCGAGACGGCGCTGGCCGCCGCCGGCCTTCCCTTCCATGCTCATTGAGAAGCGGGGCCACTGAGATGCTGTTCACTGAAGGCCGGGCTCCGTCGACGACGGATGGCCGACACCCACACCGGAGACAGCTGCGACCATGACCGCCGCCGAGGACCAGACTGGCACCGAGCACGAGGTCGGCGCCCCGGACGAGAGCCTCATCGACGCCGCCATCCGGGGCATCCGGGAGGCGATCGTCCGAGCCTCGGAGCCCGACCCGGTCGGCCTCGAGAAGCTGCGGGGCCAGCGCAAGCTCACCGCCCGCGAGCGCATCGACCTGCTCTGCGACCAGGGCTCGTTCGTAGAGGACGGGTTGCTGGCCAACGCCTTGGCCGGCAACCTGCCCGCCGACGGCGTGGTCACCGGTCGGGGCACCGTCGACGATCGCCCGATCATCGTGGTGGCCAACGACCCGATGGTGAAGGCCGGCTCGTGGGGCGCCCGGACGGTCGAGAAGATGGTCCGGGCCACCGAGCGGGCCCTCTCCGAGCGGGTGCCGCTCATCTGGCTGGTCGACTCGGCCGGGGCCCGCATCACCGACCAGGTCGACCTCTTCCCCGGGCCCCGCGGCGCCGGTCACATCTTCTACAACCAGGTCAGGCTGTCGGGCCAGGTGCCCCAGATCTGCTGCCTCTTCGGGCCCTCGGCGGCCGGCGGGGCCTACGTCCCGGCCTTCTGCGACGTCGTCTTCATGGTCGACGGCAACGCCTCGATGTACCTCGGCTCGCCCCGCATGGCCGAGGTGGTCGTCTCCGAGACGGTGACCCTCGAGGAGATGGGGGGCGCCCGCATGCACACCTCCGTCTCGGGCTGCGCCGACAACCTCGCCGCCGACGACCACGACGCCATCGACCAGGCCCGCGCCTACCTCACCTACTTCCCCCAGAACTGGGAGGGCGAGCCACCCACCTACGTCGCCGCCGAGCCCGAGCACGCCCTCACCAGCGACCACATCCCGGCCGAGGAGCGCATCCCCTTCGACGTCCACGGGGTGATCGAAGGCCTCGTCGACGCCTACAGCTTCTTCGAGGTGAAGCCCGACTTCGCCAAGGAGCTCGTCGTCGGCCTCGGCCTCCTCGACGGCCGGCCGCTCGGCGTCGTGGCCAACAACTCCGCCCACCTCGGGGGCGTGCTCTTCGGCGACTCGGCCGACAAGGCGGCACGGTTCATCTGGGCCTGCGATGCCTTCAACATCCCGTTGCTGTTCCTGGCCGACGTCCCCGGCTTCATGATCGGCTCAGCCGTCGAGCGCCAGGGCATTATCCGCCACGGGGCCAAGATGATCACGGCCGTGTGCGAGGCGACCGTGCCCAAGATCTCGGTGATCGTCCGCAAGGCCTACGGCGCCGGGCTCTACGCCATGGCCGGGCCGGCCTTCGGCTCCGACGCCACCATCGCCCTCCCCACCGCCCGCATCGCGGTGATGGGGGCCGACGCCGCCGTCAACGCCGTGTTCGCCAACCGGATCTCGGCCATCGCCGACGCGGAGGAGCGGGCCGAGTTCGTCGAGGAGCAGCGCCGCATCTACGAAGCCGACGTCGACCTGCTGCGGCTCGCCTCCGAGCTGGTGATCGACGCCATCGTCGAGCCGGAGCAGCTCCGGGCCGAGCTCATCGCCCGCTACCGCCACGCCGCCGGGAAGGATCGGAGCTTCGCCCGTCGCCGCCACGGCGTGCCGCCGGTCTGAGCAAGACGTCTGATCCCGCCGAGCCCGCCACCCGATCTCGAGGAGCCACCCTGCACCCGTACCTCTCCGACGAGCACGAGGCCCTTCGCTCGGTGGTGCGCGACTTCGCCCGGTCGGCCATCGAGCCCCACGCCGAGGCCTGGGACCGTGACCACACGTTCCCGGTCGACACGGTGCTGGCCATGGGCGAGCTGGGCCTGTTCGGCATCC
The DNA here is from genome assembly GCA_036496335.1 of Acidimicrobiales bacterium. Taxonomy (GTDB): domain Bacteria; phylum Actinomycetota; class Acidimicrobiia; order Acidimicrobiales; family CADCSY01; genus JAEKLB01. The sequence goes on along the minus strand of DASXLH010000269.1, from coordinate 14,572 downwards.
CCTTCCCCGAGCCCTGGGGCGGTGGTGGCGACTTCACCGGACTGTGCATCGCCATCGAGGAGATCGCCTGGGCCGACCAGTCGATGGCCATCACCCTCGAGGCCGGCGTGGGCCTGGGCGCCAACCCCATCGCCACCTTCGGCACGGAGGACCAGAAGGACCAGTGGCTGCCCGACCTGTGCGCCGGTCGGGCCCTCGGCGGGTTCGGGCTGACGGAGCCCGACGCCGGGAGCGACGCCGGCGGCACCCGCACCACCGCCCGCCTCGACGAGCCGTCCGGCGAATGGGTCATCGACGGGCAGAAGGCCTTCATCACCAACTCGGGGACGCCGATCACGTCGCTGGTGACGGTCACCGCCCGCACGGCGGATCCGACGGCGGCGGGCCCGGGGGAGATCTCGGCGATCATCGTGCCCGCCGGCACGCCCGGCTTCGCCGTCCAACCCGCCTACCGGAAGATGGGTTGGCACGCGTCCGACACCCATCCCCTCACCTTCGACGACTGCCGGGTGCCGGCCGGGAACCTCCTGGGCGAGCAGGGCCGGGGCTTCGCCCAATTCCTCTCGATCCTCGACGACGGCCGGGTGGCGATCGCGGCGTTGGCGGTGGGGGTGATCCAGCGCTGCCTGGACGACTCGCTCGCCTACGCCAAGGCCCGCAACGCCTTCGGCAAGCCCATCGGCAACAACCAGGGCGTGGCCTTCCGGGTGGCCGATCTCCAGGTGGCGCTCGACGCCGCCCGCCAGCTCGTGTACCGGGCCGCCTGGCTGCGCGACCGGGGCCAACCCTTCAAGCAGGAGGCGGCCGTGGCCAAGCTGTTCAGCACCGAGGCGGCGGTGGCCGCCACCCGGAGCGCCACCCAGGTCTTCGGCGGCTACGGCTTCATGGACGAGACGGCCGTTGCCCGCCACTACCGCGATGCCAAGATCCTCGAGATCGGCGAGGGCACCAGCGAGGTGCAGCGCATCGTGATCGGCCGTGGCCTCGGTCTGGACGTCCGATGACGGAGCGGCACCCAGCCGTTTCCGGTGAAGGGAGTCGGCCATGAGCGGCCTCTGGTTCGAGGAGCTGACGCCAGGGCTGGTGATCGACCACGCCGTCACCCGGACGGTGACCGAAGGCGACAACACGCTCTTCTCCGTGATGACGATGAACCCCCAGCCGCTGCACCTCGACGAGTCGTTCGCGGCGACGACGCAGTTCGGCACGAGGATCGTCAACAGCCTGTTCACCCTCTCCCTCCTGGTCGGGATCTCGGTGCACGAGACCACGCTCGGGACGACGGTCGGCAACCTCGGCTTCGAGGAGATCGCCTTCCCGGCTCCCGTCTTCCACGGCGACACCATCCACGCCCAGACCGAGGTCGTGGGCGCCCGTCCGTCGGCGTCGCGCCCCGGCGAGGGGATCGTCACCTTCGAGCACCGCGCCTTCAACCAGCGCGACGAGCTGGTGGCCCGCTGCCGCCGCGCCGCCCTCATGCGCATGCGCCCGACATGACCCCGGTCGTGACCCCACCCACGTCCGAACTGGGTGCGTCGGAAGCCCGCTTCGGGCTTCTGGCGAACCCAGTTCGAGTCCATCGTCACCACCAGGGCTGATATGCGTTGGCGCAGCGTGCTCTTCGTGCCCGGCAACCGGCCGGACCTGGCGGCCAAGGCCACCCGCTCGTCGCCCGACGCCGTGGTGATCGACCTCGAGGACGCGGTGCCGGCGGCGGCGAAGGCCGACGCCCGGCCGCTGGCGGTCGAGGCGGTCAGCGCGCTGGTCGGGGAAGGGGTGGCCGTGGTGCTCCGGGTCAACCCGCCCGCGACCGAGTGGTTCGAGGCCGACACCGCGCTCCTCCCGATCGACGGGCTGGCGGCCGTGATCGTCCCCAAGTTCGAATTCGTCGAGGATCTGGCCGCCGTGACCGCGGCGGTGGTCGGTGCACCGGTGATCGCCGGCCTCGAGACGGTGCGGGGCGTCGTCGATGCCCGCTCCCTGCTCACCGGCCCGGTCGGCGGCTGCTACTTCGGTGCCGAGGACTACATCGTCGATCTCGGCGGGCGGCGCACGCCGGGCAACGCCGAGGTGGCGACCGCCCGGGCCATGGTGGCCATGGCCGCCCGGCTGGCCGGCGTTCCCGCCTTCGACATGATCACCGCCGACTTCGGCGACCACGACCGCTTCCGCGCCGAAGCCGGTCAGGCCCACGACCTCGGCTACGCCGGCAAGCTCTGCATCCACCCGGCCCAGGTCCCCCTGGCCAACGCCGCCTTCGTGCCCTCCGACGACGAGGTCGACCGCGCCACCCGCCTGCTGGCCGTCTACGACGAGGCCGTCGCCGCCGGTCGGGCCACGGTCGCCTTCGACGGGGCCATGGTCGACGAGGTCGTGGCCCGCCAGGCCCGGGCCGTCCTGGCCGTCCGCGCCGCCACGCCGCCCCCGAGCTGACCCGGCCTGCGGCACGGCCGGCCACGGCGCACCCTCTCAGTCGGGGAGCATCGGCATCGATGGGGTCGGCGGCTGGTCGAGCAACCTGGCCCGGGTGAGCGCGCCGGCACCGAAACGGGCGCGGACCCCGTCGAGGGCCCGGTCGATGTCGGCCGACGGATCGCCGTCGAAGGGCAACCCGAGCTGGACCGCGTCGTCCTCGTCGAGGTTGGCCGCCGCCAGCCCGATGCGGGTCAGACCCCGTGCATCGATCGTCGGCCCGGCGGTGGCGAGGAGCTGGCGGGCGGTCTGCAGGATGACATCGGTGCGGGCGGTGGACGCGGCCAGCGTGCGGGATCGGGTGGCGCTCGAGTAGTCGTCGAAGCGGAGGCGCAGGACGATGGTGCGTCCGACCCGGCCGGCGGCCCGCAGCCGACGCGCCACCCGCTCGACCAGCCCGAGCACGACCGTGTCGAGGGCGACCGCCGAGTGCGGCCCCCGGCCCAGGGCGTGCTGGGATCCGATCGATCGTCGGCGCCGGGTCGGCTGCACCGGCCTGGGGTCGACGTTGGTGGCCAGCGCGTGGAGGTGGCGGCCCGACGCCCGTCCGAGCATGGCCACCAGCGCCGGCTCCGGAACCCCGGCCACGTCGCCGACGGTGAGGATCCCCCGCGTCTGCAGCTTCCGGGCGGTGACCTCACCCACGCCCCACAGCCGGGCGACCGGGAGCGGCGCCAGGAACGCCTCCTCCCCGTCGGGCGGCACGACGAGGAGGCCGTCGGGCTTGCAGCTGCCGCTCGCCACCTTGGCCAGGAACTTCGTCCGGGCCACGCCCACGCTGATGGGAAGGCCGACCCGGTCGGCAACCTCCCGCCGCAGCCGAACGGCGATCTCCCTCGGCGTGCCCGACACCCGTCGGAGTCCACCGACCTCGAGGAAGGCCTCGTCGATCGAGAGGCCCTCGACCAGGGGGCTCGTCGCCTCGAAGACGCCGAAGACCGCCCGGCTGGCGGCCGAGTACGCCTCCATCCTGGGATCGACGACGGCGGCCGCCGGGCACAGCCGACGGGCCTGCGCCCCGCCCATGGCGGTGCGGACCCCACAGGCCCGGGCCTCGTAGCTGGCGGCCAGCACCACGCCGCGGCCGACGATCACCGGTCGCCCCTTCAGCCCGGGGTCATCCCGTTGCTCGACCGAGGCGTAGAAGGCGTCGAGATCGGCGTGCAGGATCGTCGCCTCGCCGTACACGAACGTATGTTCGCATCGACGGACGGGGAACGCAACGCTGTACCGCCTCGCCCCCGATCAGCGCTCGTACTCGATGCTGGAGGGCCCGACCTGGGTGTCGAGCCAGGCCCGCACCGGCTCGGTGGCACGGAGAAACGCCACCACCTGGTCCTTTGCCTTCGCCGTCCCCAACCATGGCTCCACCGGCCACTGCCTCCAGGCGGCCAGGCCCTTGCGCCGGAGCAGGTCGATGCGGGGGTGGTCCTTCGGATAGCCGCGGGGCGCGGTCTTGAGCGAGTCGATGGCGATGGCTTCGATCCCTTTGCCCTGCAAGGTCTTCAGGGTTCCGACCAGCTCACCGCCGGTGACATCGTCGGCCACGGACTCCCGGAAGCGGGCCAGCTGGTCGCTCGCCATGTGCCAGTAGCCGCTGCCGGCTCCCAGCCCCGACGCCGAGAGCTCGATGTAGCCGCCACTCTCGAAGGAGGCCGCGATGTTGGTCTTGTAGGGCGTCTTGTCGGCGCTGAAGCGGACGTCCCGGTACGGCCGGAAGACGCGGCTGGGTCCGTACTCGCCGGCCAGCTCGGCCAGCAGGGCGTCCATCGGAGCCTTGACCTGCGTGTCGTAGAGGGCGCGGTTGGCCTGCCAGTAGGTCTTGGTGTTGTCGGCCTCGAGGCCCTCGAAGAACTCGAGTGCCTCCGCCGGCCAGCCTGTGAAGCCCACGTGCTCAGTCGTTCGGGCGCTCGGGCCGGGGGAAGGCCCGCTGGAAGGCCTGGGCGACGCGGAACATCATGGCGTCGTTGCCCGGGCGGCCGATGATCTGGAGGCCCACCGGCAGACCATCGACGAAGCCGGCCGGGACGCTGTAACCGGGCATCGAGCACCAGTTGCCGAGCATCGCATGGCTCACATACGTGCCGGCGAAGCTGCCGTGGGGGTAGCGGCCGCCGTCGGTGGTCCACGCCGCGTTCCAGTCCTCGACCTTGCGGGCGGTGAGCTGGGCGGTCGGGGCGAGCAGCACGTCGTACTCGTCGAAGATGGCCATGAACCGGTCGCGGTTGCGGCCCCGGGCGTCGGTCATGGCCAGGTACTCGTCCTCGGTGGGACGGTCGCCGATGAGCCGTCCGCCGCTGCCGAACATCTGCGACGCGGTCTGGAAGCCTTCCATGAAGTCCTCCCAGACGGTGTCGGTGGTCTCGACCGCGGCCCCGATGGAGGTGAGCCCGAGGGCGGCGGCACGGATGGCCTCGATGACCCGTGGGCTCTCCTCGAGGGCGTACATGGAGGCGAAGCCGAAGTCGTCGGTCCAAGCGAAGCGGAGCCCCTCGACGCCGTCGTCGAGCGTGGTCAGGCAGTCGAAGTCCCAGTCCGGGAGGCTGAAGAAGTCGCGTCCGTCGGGCCCGGCCAGGGCCTGGGTCATCACGGCCGCGTCGCGCACGTCGCGGCAGATCGGGCCGGTGCTGGCCGTGAGGGCGATGCCGGGGGCGTGGGCGTAGAGCCACGGGATCCGACCGGGGGTGGCGGCGATGCCGACCACGCCCGAGTAGGCGGCCGGCAGACGGGTGGATCCGCCGCCGTCGGAGCCGAGGGCGAGCGGCACCATCCGGGAGACGGTGGCGGTGGCCGAGCCGGAGCTCGACCAGCCGGGCACCCGGCTCTGGTCCCAGGCGCTGCGGGCCTCGACGTCCCAGTTGAAGACCTCGCCCCGCTTGCGGGCCTCCCGCATGCCCGAGCCCATCTCGGTGTTGGTCCCCACGATCACGGCGCCGGCGGTGCGCAGTCGCTCGACCTGGATGTCGTCGCGCTTGGCCTCCGGCATGTGCCGCTGGGTCGCCATGTCGAAGAACGGGAGTCCCTTGACCGAGAGGTGGTCCTTGATCGACACGGGGATGCCGTGCAGCGGGCCGAGCTCGGCGCCGTCGCGCACCGCCTGCTCGGCCTCCTTGGCCTGCTGGCGGGCGGCGTCGTGGTCGACCACCTGGAAGGCGTGGAGCCTCGGCTCGAGCTCCTCGATCCGGCCGAGGAAGTGCTCGGTGACCTCCACCGGCGACACCTCGCCCTTGCCGATCAGCTCTCGCATCTCGTGCGCAGGCATCCAGGTCAGTTCGTCGGACATCGTCGTCTCCCCGATCGTGGGCCGCGGTCGTCGTGCGGCGTCGCATCGATCTTCGCATGGTCCCGAACCGGCCACAGTTGGCCGCCGACCGAACGCTCTGGCACCGGGACAAGCGGTGTGGCCCGGGGCGAGGTGCCAAGCTCTCGCCCATGCAGCTCAGTGGGAAGGTCGCCATCGTGACGGGTGCGGGTTCCGGCATCGGCCGGGCCAGCGCCAACCTGTTCGCATCGGAGGGCGCCGCCGTCGTCGTCGCCGACGTCAGAGGCAAGCGGGCCAACGGCACGACGGAGGAGATCATCGCCGCCGGCGGCCGGGCCGTGGCGAGTGAGACCGACATCAGCGATCCGGCCCAGGTCGAGGCCATGGTCGAGACCGCCATCCGCGAGTTCGGCCAGCTCGACGTCCTGTTCAACAACGCCGGGGTCAGCGTGCCCGGTACCGCCCTCGACCTGCCGACCGACGGTTGGGACCTGATGTGGCGAACCAACGTCTCGTCGCTCTTCCACGGGGCCAAGTACGCGGTGCCCCACATGGCGGAGCGGGGCGGTGGCGTGATCGTCGCCACCGCGTCGATATCGGGGTTGGCGGCCGACGCCGGCCAGGTCGGCTACTCCTGCACCAAGGCGGCCGTGATCGGGCTGGTGCGGGCGCTGGCCGTCGACCACGCCCGTCAAGGGATCCGGGTCAACTGCGTCTGCCCGGGCATGACGGCCACGCCGCCCATGCTCTACGCCCTCCCCGACGGTCCGCTGGCCGATGCCGCCAAGGACTCCCCGCCGGTCGGCCGGCTGGCCCAGCCGGAGGAGATCGCCGGGGTCGCGCTCTTCCTGGCCGGCGACCAGGCCTCGTACGTCACCGGTCAGGCCATCGTGGCCGACGGGGGGCTGGGCTCCGAGTCCCAGTTCTCCCGCCTCACCCGCATGCAGTGAATCGGGCCGCTCAGACGTCGGCGCGGGGCACCACGGCGTTGGCGGCCTTGAGCTGACGGTTGACGTCGCCCGGGTCGAAGTACTCCCGCCAGGCGGCGATGAGGCCGTCATCGTCCACCTCGAACACGGCCACCAGGGCGTGCTGGACCGTGACCTCGCCCGACCGGAAGGTGTCGAGTCGCTCGGTGAACACCACCCGGTCGTTGGACGTGAGGTGGATCGGCCCGCAGCGCATGAACCGGGCGAAGGTCACCTGGCGGGCGATGTCCTTGCGGATGGCCTCCCTGCCCACGAGGGTCGGGCCGCCCGGCACCCAGAGCTGCCACACCGCGTCGTCCGAGAACATCGACACGATCGTCTCGACGTCCGGCTCCTCCACGGTGCCGTCGCCCCAGGCGTCCATGAACCTCGTCACGACGGCTTCTTGCGCTGCTCCCACGGTGATCCCTCCCTCGGTGCCCCTCGATCGCCGGCACCGTAGCCAGTCGGCGCCTCCCGTCGGAGCAGGCGAGCGGCGTGAGAGGATCCGGCGATGGACATCAGCGCCGTGCACGCGTCAGGTTCCGTCGTCGTCGACGCGCCGCCCGACGCCCTCTACGACTTCATCGCCGACATGCCGTCCATCGGCGAGATCAGCCCCCAGTGCGTCGGCGGGTCATGGGAGGACGACGCCAGGGGTGTCGGTGCCTACTTCATCGGCTCGAACGTCTGGCGCGAGCGCGCCTGGAAGATACGGGTCCGGGTCGTGGCGGCCGATCCGGATCGGGAGTTCGCCTGGGAGAACCTCGGTGACCCCGGTGAGCCGAATCGCGACGACATCCCGGGCCTCATCCGCTGGGGCTACACGTTCGAGCCCGTCGACGGCGGGACACAGGTGGAGGAGACCTGGCGGATCCTGCGCCCCTATACCCAGCTCGAGGGCGCGACGGACGAGGACTTCGAGCGGCTCATCCGCAACTTCGAGCACGCCATCGCCGCCACGCTCACCAACCTCAAGGCCCGGTTCGAGGCCTGATCCGCCCGGGATCGTTGCCGTCCCCGCACCCGCGAAGGGGCGGGACCGGATCGCGCCCCCGTAACCTCCGAACGTGCAGGTCGACGCCACGACGGACCTCGACCGCCCGGGCGGCCTGTCCGAGGCCACGATCGTGGCCACCGCCATGGAGATCCTGGCCGAGCGGGGCGTGACCGGGCTCACCATGCGCGCGCTGTCGAGCCGGCTCGGCGTGGCCCTCGGCGCCACCTACAACCACGTCCGCAGCAAGCACGACCTGCTGCGCCTGGTGGCCGAGGAGCTCTACGCCAGGATCGAACCGGGCCCACCCGACGCCGACGGCTTCAGCCGGGCCCGATCGGTGATGGTCGACGTCCACCGTCTCCTCGGCGCCTACCCGGGCATGGCCGCCTACATGGGCGAGCACCTCACCGAGTTCAGCTCGCCCAACGTGGCCAAGCTGGTGCTCACCCCGTTGTGCGAGGCGGGGCTGAGCACGGCCGATGCCAAGCGGGTGACCCTGGCCCTGGTGCTGCTCACCGCCGGCGATCTGCTGCTGCACATCGGCGACGACGTCGACGAGGCGGACGGCACGTTCACCGAGACCCTCGATCTCCTCCTCGACGGAGCCCGGTCCCGGGCGGGATGAGCGCCGGGGGGTCACGCCGCCGACCTCCGCCATCGATGTCGACGCAGTGAACGCCGTTGACTCCGACGGCTGCCGTCAGTAGGTTCGCCCCGCCCTCGTGCCCCACGGCAAGGGCTCCGGCGCGACCCCAGGGGGAACCATGACCGAGACCTCGACCACCTCGACCTCGATGCCCGAGCTGGAGACGGCGTCGTACCAGGTGACCGACAGCTACTTCGGCCGGCCGTACGTCGACACCGACGAGTGGCGGGAGAAGCCGTCGCCGCACCGCCACGTCCACGGCGGCTTCGAGGGTGGCGACACCCGCTTCACGTTCTACTTCCCCCCGGAAGACAAGTGGCAGGGCCGGATGTTCCAGCCCATGGAAGGCGCTCACGCCGGCCATGAGGACTTCTTCGGGGCCGGCCTCGGCGACGCCATCGGCGGGCTCTCCCTCACCGCCCGGCTGGGCGGGTACATGGTCGAGTCGAACATGGGTCACATCGGCGACGACATCGACCCCAAGGCCGGTGACGACCCCACCATCTACGGCTGGCGGGCCGCGGCCGAGAGCGCCCGCTTCTCCAAGCACATCGCCGCTCAGGTCTACGGCGCCGCCCCCGACCACTCCTATGTGTGGGGCGGCAGCGGGGGTGGCCGCCGCTCGCCGCTGTGCATCGAGAACGCCCCCGACGTCTACGACGGGTGCCTGCCGTTCATGGGCGGCGGCGACGTCCGCCCCTTCCCCGCCACCGAGCGCATCCAGGGCGCCCAGGTCATGAGCTTCGCCTCCATGTTCAACGTCCAGCGCCTGCTGCGCGACCCGGAGAAGATGCGGCGGGTCATCGACTCGATGCAGCCGGGCGGCAGCGGCGACCCGTTCGAAGGGCTCACCACCCACGAGCGCGAGGAGCTGGCCTCCCTCTACCGCCAGGGCTTCCCCTTCGGCGACGAGTTCATGGCCTTCACCCCCATGGGCCAGATCTGGCTGTGGTCGTCGATCGCCGACCTGCTGGTCGAGCAGGACCGCGAGTACTTCGAGAACTTCTGGACCAAGCCCGGCTACATCGGCCACGACCTGCCGTCGGCGGTCGAGGACGACATCCTCGACGTGCACACCACCGTCAGTCGCGTGGTCACCGCCCGCGACCTCATCTGGGGCGACGACTTCAAGGGCGACGAGTACGCCCTCATGCGGACGATGGCCGGGATCATGGTCACCCAGGGCGGCCTCGACATGCCCTACGCCATCCAGATCGCCGGCCTGCCCGACGGCTACCGCCTCGGGGCCGGGATCCTCCTGGAGAGCGGCGGCGCCGCCGGACGCCAGCTCTACGCCATCGGCATCTCCGGCGACCTGTTCTCCTGCGACGGGCACGGTGAGGCCAACCTCCTGCGCTTCGACGGCGTGCAGGCGGGCGACCGGGTCCACGTCGACAACCGCAAGTTCCTGGCCTTCTGCTACTTCGGCCGTCACCACGTGATGGACGACAAGCAGTTCGACTCGCTCCGGGTGGGTGGCCGGCCCGTCTACTCCCAGCACCCGGTGCCGCTCATGTCGCCGCTCATGGGCGTCTCCTACACCGGGCAGTACGAGGGCAAGGTGCTGTGGATCCACCACACCCACGACTCGTCGCTGTGGCCCAGCCAGGGGATCATCTACGAGGCCGCCGTGCGGGCCGCCCAGGGGCCGGACGCGGCAGCCGAGAAGTTCCGACTCCAGTGGACGGAGAACGCCGAGCACATGGGCCCAGGCTTCCTCCCGTCCTCGGCCGTGCGGGCCTCCAACACCTGGCTGGTCGACTACTTCCCGGCCATCGAGCAGGGCCTGGTCGATCTGTGCCGGTGGGTGGAGGAGGGCGTGGCCCCGGCCTCGACCGCCTACACCTACGCCGACGGCCAGGTCACCCTGCCGGCCACCGCCGCCGAGCGCGGCGGCGTCCAGCCGGTCGTGCGGGTGACGGCCAACGGCGGGGAGCGGGCCGACGTCGCCGTGGGCTCGACCGTCACCGTCGAGGTGCAGGCCGACGTGCCGGCCGGCGCCGGGACCATCGTCGGGGTCGAGTGGGACTTCGACGGCTGGGGCTCGTTCCCGTTCGCCCACGACGTCGACGGCACGGCCGCCTCGGTCACGCTGTCGACCACGCACACCTACGACCAGCCCGGCACGTACTTCGTCACCGCCCGGGTCCGGTCCCGGCGGGACGGCGACGTCACCGCCGAGTTCCGCCGGGTCGAGAACCTCGCCTCGGCCCGCATCGTCGTCAGCTGACCCCCCTTCCCGTTCTGGGAGTGGTTTCGGCTTCCCAGGTGCCGAAACCACTCCCGGAACGAGGGGTGGGTCAGAGTCGGGCCCGCAGGGCGAGCTTGTCGACCTTCATCATCGAGGTGAGGGGGAGGGCGTCGACCAGCACGAGACGGTCGGGGGCCTTGTAGTCGGCCAGTCTGGCTCTGGTCCATGCCCGCAGGTCCTCGACCGTCGGGGCTCCGCCACCCGCCGTCGGCACCACGAAGGCGACGCCGATCTCGCCGATGACCTCGGCCGGCGCGCCGACCACGGCCACCTGGTCGACGCCCGGGTGCTCGGCCAGGACGTTCTCGACCTCGAGCGGGTAGACGTTGTAGCCACCCCGGATGTACATGTCGCCGACCCGACCGTCGAGCACGAGGTTGCCGGCCGGGTCGAGATGGCCGAGGTCGCCGCTGCGCAGCCAGCCGTCGCTCACCAGCGTCTCGGCGGTGAGCTCGGGCTCGCCCCAGTAGCCGCGCATCACGCACCCGCCCCGGACGTGGACCCGCCCGGTCTCCCCCGGCGCCACCTCGGTGCCGTCGTCCCGCCGGATCGAGAGCTCGAGCCCGGCCTGTGGGCGACCGACCGTGCGATAGAGGACTTCGGGCGCATCACCCGGCTCCGTCCCGCAGATCGAGGGCGACTCCGTCATGGCGTAGCGGACGACGAGGGGGCAGCCGAGTCGCTCGACGACCCGCTCCACCAGCTCGGGCGGAGCGGGGGCGGTGGCCGCCACGCCGATGCGCAGGGCGGGGACGTCGGCCCGGGTGAGCCCGGGCTGCTCGAGGAGCTTGGCCCACTGGGTCGGCACCGCCCCGGCCACCGAGATCCGCTCCTCCACCAGCAGGCGGCACATGTCGTCGACCGACCACGGGGTGGGGCTGATGACCAGGGTCGTCGCCCAGACCAGCTGCTCCCACACCTTGGCCAGGTAGCCGGCGTGGGCGAAGGGGACGGACATGAGGCGCCGGTCGTACGGGTCGGTCATGGCGCCGGCGGTGGTGACCGCGGCACGAAGGTTGTCGTGGTCGAACCAGGCGCCCTTCGGGAGGCCGGTGGTGCCGCTGGTCCAGACGATGACGGCCGGGTCCCCGGGCGCGCCTCGATGAGCCGGCCCATCCGGTGCCGGCGCCAGGGTCAGGTCCTGCAGCGTCGACCGGTCGATCGTGGCCGTCTCCTCGGGAAGACCCCCCGGTCGGGGGCCGTCGCCCACGAAGACCAGCACGGGCCGGCAGCGGGCGGAGATGGCGGCCACCTCGTCGGGACCGAGGCGGATGTTGAGCCCGGTGGCGACCGCACCCACCTTGGCGATGGCGGCGAAGGCGATGGCGAAGTCGATCGACGGTGGCAGCATGACCGCCACCACGTCGCCCGGTCGCACGCCTCGTGCCGCCAGTCCGGCGGCCACCCCGTCGGCGGCCCGGACCCACTGCCCGAACGTGATCCGCCGGGCACCGTCGACGTAGGCCTCGACGTCGGCCAGCTGCTCGCCCGCCGCGTCGAAGGCCTCGGCCAGCGTGGCGAAGTCGCCCCGGAGGGGCGGCTCGGGGGCGACGGGCACGGACGTCAGGCGTTGCCGAGGATCATCGTGCCGCTCGAGCAGAACCAGCCGCCGGTGCCGCTGACGCAGGCCAGCTCGGCGTCGGGCACCTGGCGCTCCCCGGCCTCGCCCCGCAGCTGGCGGGTGGCCTCGACCAACAGGAACAGACCCCGCTGGCCGGGATGGCAGGCGCTCAGCCCACCCCCGTCGGTGTTGGTGGGAAGGGCGCCGCCGAGGCGGAGCTTGCCGTCCTCGACGAACGCGCCACCCTCGCCCTTGCCGCAGAAGCCGAGATCCTCGAGGTTCATCAGCAGCATGTTGGTGAAGGCGTCGTACAGCTCGCACACGTCGATGTCGCCGGGGGTCACGCCGGACCGCTCGAAGGCGAGGCGGCCCGACACGGCTGCAGGGCCTGTGGTGAAGTCGGCCCACTGGCCCATCGAGACGTGCGAGCCGTGCTCGCCGGCCCCGAGCACCCACACCGGCTTGCCTGGCAGGTCGGCGACGCGGTCCTCGGCCACCAGCACGGCAGCCGCCCCGCCGTCGGATCGCAGGCAGCACTGCAAGGCCGTGAATGGGTCGGCGATCATCCGGCTGCCGAGCACGTCGTCGACCGTGATGGGGTCACGGGTCTGGGCATCCGGGTTGAAGCCGGCGTTGTAGCGGGCCGAGACCGCCACCTCGGCGAACTGCTCGAGCGTGGTGCCGTAGTCGGCCATGTGCCGCCGGGCGGCCATGGCGTACTTGGAAATGAGGCTGATCCCGTAGGGCGCCTCCCACTGCTGCGGGCCCCTCGAGCCCCAGTCGAGGTTGGCCCCCCGCAAGCCGTTGCGGATGTCGGAACGGGCGGTCGAGCCGTAGGTGAGCAGGATCACGTCGGCGTGGCCCTCGGCGATGGCGTCGACGGCGTGCGCGGCCATGACCTCCCAGGCCGATCCGCCCACGGCCGTCGAGTCCATCCACCGGGGCTTGAGGCCGAGGTACTCGGCCACGTCGATGGGTTGCAGGGTGCCAACGCTGGTGGACCCGAGGCCGTCGATGTCGGCCGGGGTGAGGCCGGTCTCGGCCAGCGCCGCCCGTGACGAGCTGGCCATCAGGGAGTACGGCGTCGCCGTCTCGCCCCGGCCGACGTACGACGCGCCGACCCCGGCGATCGCCACCCGGCGGCTCACAGCCCGTGTCCCGCCATCGGCTGACCAGTCATCGACGCTCTCCCCTCGGACCGGGCCCTGCGCCCGCGATCGGCGCCCGACCGTAGCGTCCGGCGCCCACCCCCGACCCCTCCACGTCCACCCGGCACGGACCCGCCTGGCTTCCTAGGATCCGCGGCGTGCGCTACAGCCTGCAGTTCCCCAACAGGGCCGGGAAGTTCATCGAGAGCTGGTTGGGCGACGAGGGTCGCTTCAGCGACTTCGGGGTCTTCGCCGAGGAGGCCGGCTTCGATGCGGTGTCCGTCTACGACCACCCCTTCCCCGAGGACGGCTGGCTGAAGTACGGCCACATCTCCTTCGATCCGTTCGTGTCGCTGGCCGCCATCGGCGAGCGCACCACCCGGATCAAGCTGCTGACCAACATCCTCGTCTCGGGCTACCGCAGCCCCTACGTCGCCGCCCAGGCCCTGGCCACCATCGACCGGTTCTCCGGGGGGCGGATGATCGTGGGTCTGGCGGCCGGCTACCTCGAGGCGGAGTTCGCCGCCCTCGGCGCCCCCTACCAGGGCCGCGGGCACCGGCTCGACGAGGCCATCCCCGCCATGCGGGCGGCCTGGACGGGCGAGTCCGTCGACCGGGACGGGGAGTACGCCGCCCACGGTCACACCATGTTCCCGAAGCCGGTGCAGGCCGACATCCCGATCTGGATCGGCGGCAACGGGACCCTGGCCATGCGCCGCGCCGCCACCATGGCCGACGGCTGGCTCCCCATGTCGGTCGACGAGGCCGAGGCGGCCGTCAGCAAGACACCGCCCTTGTCGACCTTCGAGCACCTCAAGGAGAAGATCGACACGATGCTGCAGTACCGCCAGGAGGCCGGCGGGGCGCCGTTCGAGATCTGCTTCGCTCCCTTCGAGCGGGCCATCCGCGACTGGGACGAAGCCACGGCCGCCATCGCCGGCAACCGCCAGCGCTACGCCGACACCGGCGTCACCTGGATGGGCATCGTCGCCTCGGCCCGCAGCCTCGGCCAGCTCCATGATGAGGTCGGGCGCTTCGCCGAGGCGGTCATCCAGAAGGACCCCGACCGCTGAGCGTCCCGGGCCACCACGGGCCCGGGAGGGATGGTCAGCCCCGGGTGGCCTGACGGGCGGCGCTGGCGTTGTTGAACGCGCTGACCTTGTCCTTGAAGTCGTCGGACATGAAGAGCAGGGTCTGCGCCATCCGGTCGAACTCGCGGGCCGTCCGGCGGTCGGTGGTCTCGGCGACGTCGATGGCGTGCTTG
>DASXLH010000268.1:0-2016 GCA_036496335.1 Acidimicrobiales bacterium | reverse complement strand
ACCCTCACGCTGCAGCCGGCCAAGGACCTCAACGCCGCGCTGAAGCAGTACCACCCGGAGTGGGCACCGGGCGGCAAGAACTACGACCTCTCGCTCTCCGGTGACTGCACGTCATGGGCCGGCGGGGTGATGTTCGCCAAGGCGATCACCAACGCCGCCGTGGCCGCCAGCGCCACGGCGACCAGCGCCGATGTCATCAAGGGCCTGTCCATGTTCAGCAACGAGACCTTGGGCGGCATCACCCCGCCCCTCACCTTCGCCGACGGCACCAAGCCCAACGCCCAGGTGACCTGCACCTTCCTCTACAAGTGGGACAACCTGAAGCTCATCTCGACGCCTGGCCCCGACGGGCTCTGGAGCTGCAACCCGTAAGGCGAAGTGGGGCGTCGGCCGGTCGCTCCGGCCAGCGACCCGTCGACGCCGGGCGGCGGGCGCCGCCCGGTCCGGTCAGGCGCGCGTCTCAGACCTGATCGAGATGGTCGGCGATGGTGGTGACCTCGCCGTGGCCCCGCCGCACCTGGGTATCGCCCGGAAGGGTGAGGAGCCGCTCGCGGATCGAGGCGACCTGCACCACCGGATCGGAGAACGGGCTGCCCGACTCGGGAGCGGTCAGGCCCAGGGTGTCACCGGCGAAGACGGTGGACGCCGCCGGCACGTGGAAGGAGCAGGAGCCCCGCGTGTAGCCCGGGGTGTGCAGGACCAGCAGCTCGAGGCCGGCCAGCGACAGGACCTGACCGTCGGCCAGCTCGCCGTCGACCTGGCGGTCGGGGTTGGTCCCGGACCAGAACCGGCCGTCGGCCGGATGGAGGAGGATCGGCGCCTGCGCATCCGCCGCCACCGACGGCGCGGCGTTGACGTGGTCGACCGTCCCGTTGGTGCACAGGACGGCGGCGACGCGGCGGCCGCCGATGGCGGCCAGGATCGACTCCGGATCGTTGGCCGCGTCGATGACCCACACGTCGCGGTCGTCGCCGACGATCCACGTGTTGGTGACGAGCTCGTAGGCGCCGTCGCCCGATCCGTACACCGCTCCGCTGCGCACGCAGTCGATCACCGGGCGAACCGTACTCAGACCGGGCGCGACGCGGCCGGTCTGGAGCGCGCCTGGCCGGTTCGTCAGGGACGGCCGGGCACGAACACCTCGCCATCGGCGGCGAGGTTGCGCTCGTCGGCGATGCCGATGAGGGTCACCTGACCGATGCGGCCCTTGCCGTCGTAGACGTCGACGGCACCGACCGACACGCCGTCAGCGGCGGCGCGGGAGCGGCTGTCGAGGCCGATCCACTCGCCTTCGGGGAGCCGGGCGATGGTCAGGGTGAGATCGGCGTTGATGTAGGCCAGACCCAGGGGCGACGCGTTGAGCTGGCCGTTGGCCATGTCGGAGGCGAGCGCGGCCCGCATGAAGGGGCTCAGTTCCTCACCCTCCACGAACGGCCTGGTCTCGCGCACCCAGACCTGCCGGCGCTCGGTGAGCTGCCCCCACTCGGTGATGCCCCGCGACTCCCACGGCATGCCCCACTCGGCCTGCTCGCCTCGGGGCATCGGGATCACGTCGTCCGGATCCGGCGCGGCCCACTCGGGCGGGAACCACGTCTCGCCCCTGGGCTCGTGGGAGCGGCGCAGGAACACGGTGGTGCCGCGGCAGATCTCCTTGCCGTCGACCAGCACGGAGCTGTCGACCACCCGGATCCGGCGCCCGTCCCGCACGATCCGGGTCTCGACGAGGGTGGGCGCCATGGTGCCGGGCCGGAACATGTCGACGGTGAGCCGGCTGGGATGCCAATCCGGATCGGCGTGGCGCTCGGCCCCCCAGGCCACCAGGCCGGCCAGGTAGCGACCGTTGAGCGTGTCGGTCGCCCAGCCGCTCCGGGTGAAGGGACGGGGCAGGAGGTGGTCACCGTCACGGACGAAGGAGGCGTCGAGCGGTGTCTCGTCGGGGGAGGCGGGCACGGAGGGCGAGGCTAGTGGCACCCTCCGCCGCCACTGTCCGGCCGGTGTCCGTCAGGAGGCGACGGA
>DASXLH010000267.1:0-8458 GCA_036496335.1 Acidimicrobiales bacterium | reverse complement strand
AGGACCTCGTGAGAGGGCATGTCCACCACCTCCACACAGGCGACGTCGGCCACCGTCAGCATCGCCTCCCATTCAGCGGCCGGACGGGAGCGGAACATCACCGCGAGGCGCTCCGCCAACTGGTCGGCGTTCTCCGCCCGTGACGCCGTCTCGGCGAACGCGTCGTCCCGGAGCCCGGCCGAGAGGGGCACCGAGCTGAGGAGAAGCTCCCACTCGGCATCGCTGCACACGGCCAGGAAGACCCAGCCCTCCGCCGCCTCGTAGAGCCGGTAGAGAGGCCCGAAGCCGAGCAGCGTCTCGTCGGCCGTGGGCGCCTTGGGTCGCCCCGGGTACTCGATCATGTCCTCGGAGAGGACGTGACCCATCGTCGACAACATGGTTGTGACGATGCTGGGCGCCCCCCTGCCGCGTTCACGGGCAAAGAGCCCCAGGGCGAGCCCGCACGCCACCCCGAGCGACGAGAACCCATCGGGATGGCCCACCACGCCTCCGCCCGCGGCCAGCCGGAGGGCGCCGTCCTTGACCTCGGCCACCGACATGTCGGGGTTCTCCCTGACCAGGGCGCCGAGGTTCCGCCGGGCCATCCCTGATCCGGCGCTGATGGTGGGCGCGTACGCCGGCCGGCGGCCATAGGGCCCACCGGTCCCGAATCCGGGGGCCTCGTGGAAGACGACGTTGGGGTTGACGGCCCGAAGGGCCTCCTCCCCCAGCCCGAGGCGTTCGGCGACACCGGCCCGGAAGCTCACGAGCACGATGTCGGCGCTCTCGATGAGGCGCATCGCGATGGCGTGACCCTGGTCGGTCTTGATGTCGACGGCGACGCTCTCCTTGCCCTGCAGCACCTTCACCGCCCCCAGGTCGGGGAAGGCCAGCTGGTAGCGGATCGGGTCGCCGCCGGGCTCCTCGATCTTGAGGACCCGCGCCCCGAGGTCGGCGAGGGTCGTGACCCCGAACAGGGCGGCATAGAAGGAGCCGAGCTCCACGATCGTCACCCCCTCCAGGGGCATCCCCGTGGAGGGCGGTACTCCTTCGGCGTGATCGGGTCGGGCCGGTCGGGGAGCGGGCCGGGTGGTGAGGCGCACCATGGGCCGGAGCTGCTTGACCGGACCGAAGACGGGGTCCTCGACGGTGACGACCTGGTTGTCGTGGAGGAGCTGCGGGTGCTCCAGCAGCTCGGTGCCGGAGCGGTAGACCTCGGCGAACACGTCAGGGTGCTCGTCGAACACGTCCCACCACTCGGCCAGCGTGCGATCCCGCACGGCCGCCAGAAGCCGTTCCCAGAACGCTTCGCGGCGGTCGAGGTCTTCGTCCTGCCAGGCGTCCTCCCACTTCGGCTCGTCGACGCCGAGCGCCACCAGGAAGGCCCGGAACTGCTTCGCCGTGGCCTGCGAGAACTGCAGCCAGCGGCCATCGGCGGTGAGCGACTGGAGGAGGCTGTAGGCCAGCCAGCTGTTCGGGACCCGCCGCGTCGGATCCACGGCCGGAACGCTCTCGAACGCCTCCGGATACTTCCGCGCCCACAGGGCGACCATCCAGTTGAAGACGTCGTGGGCGCCGATGCCCTGCAGGAAGGTGGTGTCGACCTGCTGGCCCACGCCGCTGCGCTCCCGCTCGAAGAGCGCCACGAGCGTGCCGGCGATGCCGAGGAAGGACGCGCTCACGGTCCCGATCGGGACGGTGAGGAACCCAGGCCCCGGTCGCTGGCTCAGACCGGCGAACTGTGAGTAGGCGCCGACCTTCGCCATCACCACGCCCTCGTAGGCACGGAGCCTCGACAGCGGGCCGGTGCGGCCGAAGGCGGTGACGGACGTGCGGACGAGGCCAGGGTTGTCGACCACGAGGCTCTCGTAGTCGAGCCCGTGCCGCTCGGCCACGCCCGGACGGAAGGCATCGAAGACGACGTCGGCCCGACGGGCCAGGGTCAGCACCTCGGGGTCGTCGAGCGTCGCTTCAATGAGGACCGAGCCGCGGACCCACGCCGGCCAGCCGGCCTGCGTCCGCAAAGGGCTGCCGCCGAGCGGCTCGAGCAGGGTGACATCGGCGCCGTGATCGGCGAAGAACTGGCTCATGAGGGCGCCGGGCAACGTGGACGTGAGGGTCAGCACCGTCACGCCTTCGAGAACGTCGGAACCGCGGGTGTCACGACCGGAAACCGTCATGGCAGCACCTCCCGGCATCATGGATATGACAACCGCCGTTTGCGAATCCGGAGCGTAGACGCCGGAGGCGGCTCGCACCCCGCCTCGACCGATCACGCTTCCGGTTGCCGGAGAGTGCCGAGGGCGGGTAGGGATGTTGGCACCCGGCCACTGCAGCCACGGTCGGAAGGGGGACGAGATGGTCGACACCGAGGGTCCGCGGCCGGCGGCGATGATGGTCGACGCCGATGCCCACGTGACCGAGCCGACGGATCTCTGGGAGCGGGAGGCGCCGCCGGGGCGGCGCAACGACGTACCCCACTACGAGACCGACGAGGAGGGTCGGGTGGCCATGTGGATCGGGCCCGACCGAGTCTCCGCGGCCCGGAAGGTCGACGAATCGGCCTACTACGCCGGCGAGGTGCCGACCATCGTCAACGACGTCGGGCTCCGGCTGAGCTACATGAATCAGACGGGCTTCTGGGCGCAGGTCTGCTACCCGAACGTCGGCGGGACCGTCCTCGGACGGCTGCTGAGCATCAAGGACGCTCCGATTCTCGACTTCTGTGTCCGCACGTACAACGACTGGCTGGCCGACTGGGCCCGCCCCTCCGGGGGTCGACTGGTCCCGGTGGCGATGCTGCCGCTGCAGGACGTGGCCGCGTCGGTCCGGGAGCTGACCCGCGCCGTCGACCTCGGGCACCGAGCGGTCCTGCTCCCGCACCGGCCGGAGGAGATGGGTCTACCGCTCCTCGTGGATCGTGCCTGGGACCCGCTCTGGCAGGCGTGCCAGGACGCCGACGTCCCGATCACGTTCCACGGCGGCTTCGGTGACGACCTGAACCGTAAGCGCCTCTACAACCCCGATTGGCGGGGGCTCGGCTATGCCGGCGCGGCGTCGATGGGTTCGATCGTGGCCTTCATGGACAACGCCGAGGTGCTTCTCCTGCTGATGTTCTCGGGCATCTTCCAACGGTTCCCCGGCCTGCGGGTGGCCTCCGCCGAGAGCGGGATCGGCTACATCCCCTACCTCCTGGAAGCGGCCGACTGGCACTACGCGGCGACTCGGATGCGAGAGGAGCGCCCGGAGTTCGATCGGCCGCCGAGCGAGTACTTCAAGGGTCGGGTCTACACGACGTACTGGTTCGAACGGTCTGGACCGGCCCGGCTCCTCGACGAGATCGGGGTCGACACGGTGATGTTCGAGACCGATTTCCCACATCGCACCAGCCTCTACGGGCAGTCGCAGACCACCGGCCGGCCGCTGCAGGAGATCATCGCCGACGGCGTCGAGTCCCTCCGCCCGGAAGACCGGTCGAAGGTGCTGTGGGAGAACGCGGCACGGCTCTTCCGGATCGCGGTGCCGGCGGGCCAGCCGGCCTGAGGACGACGCCGATCCACGACAGTTCTGACAATCCTCACTTTCATTATCGGCGGTTGCTCGTCTAGGTTGCTCTCGGCGGCCGACTGGCGACGGGGGTCCAGGCCGTGGCACCACAGGGACGCGAAAAGGGGAGGGGCGGATGACCCTGAAGGACAAGGCCTGCATCGCGGGCATCGGCACGACGAAGTTCTGGCGCCGCGGCGGCTCCGGTGACACCTCGGTGATCGAGCTCATGTTCGATGCGACGAAGGTGGCGTGCGATGACGCGGGCATCTCCGTCAGCGACATCGACGGTCTCTCGTACTACTCCGGCGGCTTCGATTCCGGAGTCCTGGCGTCCGCCCTGGGCATGGACGACCTCAAGTACTCCGTGACGATGACGGGAGGCGGCGGCGGCTCACAGGGCAGCATCGTGAACGCCGCCACCGCCGTGGCCTGCGGCCTGGCAGAGATGGTCCTGTGCGTGAAGGCGCTCAAGTCGGGTGGCTACGGCGGCCGGCGCATCGGGGCAGCGATGGCGACCAGCGAGCGGGTGGCGCCCGACCCGACGGCCAACGACATGAACTTCATGATGCCGTTCGGGATGATGTCGCCGGCCCAGGGCTTCGCGCTGATGGCCCGCCACCACATGGACAAGTACGGCACGACCGTCGACCAACTGGGAGCCGTGGCCGTGTCGACCCGCTTCCACGCCAGCCGGAACCCGGCCGCGCTCTACCGGGAGCCCATGACCCTCGAGGACCACGCCAACTCCCGGATGATCGCCGATCCGCTGCGGCTCTTCGACTGCTGCCTGGAGACCGACGGCGCGACCGCGCTCTTGATCACGACGCCCGAACGGGCCCGCGACCTCAAGCAGAAGCCCGTGTGGATCGGTGCCGGCGTCATGGGCGGGGCCGGGCGCTTCGGGCCCGCCCTCTTCTGGCACCAGCAGCCGGAGGAGTACTACGCCCAGTCGGGCCACAAGAACCTCGCCCCGCGGCTGTACGCCATGGCCGGCGTCGGTCCCGAGGACATCGACGTCGCCGAGCTGTATGACCACTTCACCTCCCAGGTGATCGCCGAGATCGAGGACTACGGGTTCTGCGAGCCAGGTGAGGGAGGCGCGTTCGTGGAGGACGGCGGACTCCGGTACGACACCGGCCGACTCCCCGTCAACACCCACGGCGGGAACCTCTCCGAGGTGTACCTCCTCGGCCACACGCACACGATCGAGGCGGTGCGCCAGATCCGCGGTACCTCGACGTCACAGGTTGCCGATGCCGAGGTGGCTCTCGTGTCATCCGGCCCCGGGATCCTTCCGGTCAGCGCCCTGATCCTTCACGGTTGACCTGATCCTTCACAGTCGAACGGAGACATCCATGGCGAACGCGAGCTACCTCCCCGAGGAGTTCCAGGTCATCTACCCCACGAACCTGACGGAGGAGTTCTGGGACCGCTGCAACCGTCAGGAGCTGGCCTTCCAACGCTGCTCCGACTGCGGCACGTTCCGGCACCCACCGATGCCGTTCTGTTACAACTGCCACTCCTTCGCGACCGAGTGGGTTCCGGTGAGCGGAGAGGGCACGGTCTTCACGTTCACGATCGTGACCCATCCTCTGTCGCCAAGCCTCTCCGAGGTGGTGCCCTACAACGTGGCGCTGGTCGAGTTCCCGGATGCCCCCGGCGTGCGGCTGGCGAGCAACGTGGTCGACGCCGAACCCGAGGAGATGAAGACGGGCATGGCGGTGCGTCTCCACTGGGAGGGCCCGATCAACGGGCAGACCATGCCGCGATTCGAAAAGGCCTGATCGCCCCGGCGAGGGGAAGCGACATGGACGAGGGGCTGCTCTCCGGTCTGCGGGTGGTCGAGGTGTCATCGTGGCTGGCCGGTCCGGTGGCGGCGTTGCTGCTGGCCGAGGCCGGGGCCGAGGTGGTCAAGGTCGAGCCGCCCGGGGGTGACCCCGCCCGCCCGTTGCCCGGGTTCGCCACCTGGAACCGGTCCAAGCAGAGCGTCGTGCTCGACCTCCACACCGAGGAAGGTCGTGCATCCCTGCACACCCTCCTTGCCGGCGCAGACGTCCTCGTCCACAGCTTCCCGCCGTCGGCGGCGGCCCGGGCGGGACTCGACGACGCCCGCCTCGGGCACGAACACCCGGCGCTGATCCGGTGCGGCATCCTCGGCTGGCCCCACGGCCATCCCGACGAGGACCGCGACGGGTTCGACATCCTGGCCCAGGCCGCCACCGGCGTCATGGACGAGGAGCTCGGCACCCGACCGGGACCGGTGTTCCTCCGGTTTCCATACGCCAGCTGGAACGCGGGGTTCCTGGCAGTGGTGGGCATCCTCGCCCGCCTGCGGGAGCGCGACCTCACCGGCCTGGGTGGTCCGGTCAGGACCAGCCTGATGGAGGGGGCGACCGCGCCCATGTCGAAGCACTGGGCGCTGGCCGAGCGGCCGACGCCCACGATGGCCTACGCCCCACTCGCCAAGGGCCAGAACTCGGCGCAGGCCTGCTCCGACGGGCTCAGCATCGTCGTCGGACCAGGCGACGTCAGCCTCCAGGACGTTCCGCTCTTCGCCGAGGCACTGGCGGAGCTCCCCGCCGACGTCGCCGCCGACCCCTTCTCGTCGACCTCGGCGGCGCTCGGTCGCAGGACCCGTGACGAGTGGCTGGCCGCCATGTGGGCGGCCGGCATGGCCACCGTGCCGGTGGCGACGCAGCTCGGCGAGTCGCTCTCCGACGAGCAGGTACGGGCCGCCGGCTACGCCGTCGAGGTCCTCGATCCCTTGTGGGGCCCGACCATCCAGGCCGCGCCACCGGTCCACGTCACACCCCCGATGGCCGTGCTCTCGCCCGCCCCCCGGCTCGGGCAGCACACCGACGAGGTGCTCGGCGCCGCCCACTGGCCGGCCCGGCCCGCGCCGGTCGCGTCCCTGCCGGGGGCGCGGCCGTCCCGCCCCCTCGAGGGCGTGAAGGTCCTCGACTTCGGGATGTTCCTCGCCGGGCCCTACGGCCCGCAGCTCATGGCCGACCTCGGCGCTGACGTGGTCAAGGTGGAGGCGACGACCGGCGACCGACTCCGCTCGGCGGAACGGATCTTCGCCGGCTGCCAGCGAGGCAAGCGGTCGGTGGCGGTCGACCTTCGCAGCCCCGCCAGCCGCCCGGTCCTGGAGTCGCTCGTGCGGTGGGCGGATGTGGTCCACCACAACCTGCGACTACCCCCCGCCCGCCTCCTGGGGCTCGACTACGAGTCGATCAGGGCCATCGACCCGTCGGTCGTCTACTGCCACGTGTCGAGCTACGGGCCCACCGGGCCTCGCCGCGACTGGCCGGGCGTCGATCCGACGTCGCAGGCCGTCGTGGGTTGGATGCAGGAGGCGGCCGGCCCCGGCAACCCGCCCCGCTGGAACCGCATCGGCATGACCGACGACCAGTGCGCCATGTGCTCGGTCGTGGCTGTGCTCCTCGCGCTAGGGCATCGGGACCGCACGGGCGAGGGGAGCGATGTGCGGGCGTCGATCCTCGGCGCCGCCAACCTCACGACCTCGGAGACCATGCTGCTCGAAGACGGCTCCATCGCCCCCTACCCCCTCATGGACCAGAACCAGACCGGGCTCACCGCGGGCTATCGCATCTACGAGTGCGCCGACGGTTGGATCGCGGTGGCGGCCGTCACCGACGAGGCGATGAGCGCCCTTCGCGCCACTCTCGGCGCCGGCGACGACGCCGACCTGGAGGCCGCGTTCGCGGCGCGCCTCGTCGCTGACGTCTCAGCCTCGCTCACGATGGCGGATGTGCAGAACGAGCCGGTGAGGATGGCGAACGAGCAGGCCTTCCTCGAGTCGGAGCTGCACCACCGGCTCGGGATGGTGGTCACCTATCAACACCCGATCTACGGGCGGGTCGACCAACTCGGCTCGCCCGTCTCGTTCGGCGGCCCGGGCCCGAGCGTTGATCGTCCCGTTCCCGTCCTCGGTCAGCACACGACCGAGGTCCTCAGCGAGATCGGCATCACCGGCGCGGAGATCGCCGAGCTGGCTCGCGCCGGCCTGATCCTCGATGCCGGTCTCGCGGACCACCGAGCCGGGGCTTAACCGAGGCTGCGCTTTCGAAGCCTCGTCGGGGCCACGGCGCTGAGCTCCAGGGTGTCGGCGGGGGCGCGTTCGAGCCGTCGGCCGTACCAGTTGGCCAGTGGCCCCGAGCTGAGGCCGTGGGCCAGGACGGAGAGCAGGATCGTCCAGGTGGTGAGCTCCACCAGGGAGCGGGCGCGCTCACCGCTGCCGAGAGCGTCGAAGGCGAGGAGGGTGAACACGACCGAGGCGAGCCCCCGGGGTCCGAACCAGGCGATGAACCCGACCGTGTCGGCGCGGACGCCCGAACGGACGAGGGAGACGGCGACGGGGAGCATGCGGATGACCGTGAGGCTCAGCACCGCATAGACGATGGGCCGGGGGTGGAGACCGGCGCGGAGCACGGGGCCGACGAAGGCGGCGCCGAAGATCACCCACACCAGGAACGACGAGAAGAGCCCGACGGTGTCGGTGAACTCGGTGGCGGACTCGAGCTGCCCGCGGCTGGCGGCCCCGAAGACGAGGCCGGCGACGAAAGCGGCCACGAAACCGTTCCCCGACCAGCTGATCGCCGTCTCGTAGGAGAGGAGCGCGAGGCTGAGGACCACGAGCTCGTCCGACATCGGCGTGCTCCAGCCAGCGGTCTGTGCCAAGCGGGCCAGCCGACCGCCGATCCAGCCGACGGCGATCCCGATCAGGGCTCCACGGAGGAGCTCCCAGACCGCCTCACTGGCCCAGTGGTGCTGCGCGCTCCCGGCCACGATGACGGTGAGCAGCACCGTGACGATCGGGGTGACGATCCCGTCGTTCAACCCGCTCTCGATGTTCAGCACCCGGCGGATGCGGGCCGGCACGACGGGATTGGTGACGACGGCGATGCCG
>DASXLH010000266.1:0-5492 GCA_036496335.1 Acidimicrobiales bacterium | reverse complement strand
CGGGACGCCGTCTTCGTCGAGCCCCGCCTGGTGGTGACCGTCGCCTTCGCCGAGCGGACCCGGGACGGGATCCTCCGTCACCCCTCCTACAAGGGGCAGCGGATCGACAAGAGCCCGGCCGACCTGGAAACTGGAGCCAGGCCTCGCTAGACGCGCGAGTACCGGAACCACGAGGACGGGAAGAAGGAAGGTCATGCCGAGAGCGATCTGGAGCGGGTCCATCAGCTTCGGGCTCGTCAACATCCCCATTCGCCTCTACACGGCGGTGTCCCGCAAGAACGTGCAGTTCCACCAGATCGACGCCAAGAGCGGATCGCGGGTCCGGATGCAGCGGGTCTCGTCCGCCGACGGCGCCGAGGTGCCCTACGAGAACATCGTCAAGGGCTACGAGTTGTCGCCCGACCACTACGTCCTGGTGGAGCCCGAGGAGCTCGACGCTCTCGACCCGGAGGCCACGCACACGATCGAGATCGAGGAGTTCGTCGACCTCGCCGACATCGACCCGGTCTTCTACGACAGCGCCTACTTCGTCGCCCCGGTCAAGGCGGCCGAGAAGCCCTACGCCCTGCTGGTCCGGGCGATGGAGGAGCAGCAGAAGGTCGCCATCGCCAGGTTCGTGATGCGGACGAAGCAGTACCTGGCGGCCCTCCGGCCCAAGGACGGTGCGCTGCTTGTGTCGACCATGGTCTATGCCGACGAGCTCGTCCCTCGGGACGAGGTCGGTGAGCTCGACGGCGTCGCCGACATCGACGTCTCCGACCGGGAGCTCGCCATGGCTCGCCAGCTGATCGATTCGCTCGCCACCGACTTCGACCCGTCGCGCTACCACGACGACTACCGGGAGAAGGTCCTGGAGCTCATCGAGCGCAAGGCGTCCGGCGAGGAGACCGTGGTGGCGGCCGCCCCGGCGCCCGACGCCGGCACGGTGGTGGACCTCATGGCCGCCCTCGAGGCCAGCGTGCGGGAGGCCCGGGAGTCCCGATCGAGGCACCCGGCGGAGGGCGACGCGGCCAAGGGGGCGAGCAGCAAGGCTCCGGCCAAGAGCGCCGGGTCGAAGGCGTCGACCAAGAAGGCGGCCGGGAAGAAGGGCTCCGGCGAGGACGAACAGCCCGCCGCCGAGCAAATCGCCTGATCGGGATCACCGCTGCGTGCCCACCGTCAACGTCGAGGGGCACACCCTCAGCTTGTCGAACCTCGACAAGGTCCTCTATCCCGCCGCCGGCTTCACCAAGGGTGAGGTGATCGACTACTACGCCCGGATCGGCGCGGTGCTGCTCGCCCATTGCGGTGACCGGTTCGTGACCCGCAAGCGGTATCCGGACGGGGTCGACAGCACCCCCTTCTTCGAGAAGAACTGCCCTTCCCACCGACCCGACTGGGTCGGGACGAGCCCCATGGAGGGCGCCAGCAAGGGCGGGGCGGTGACGTTCTGCCGCATCGACTCCCTGGCGTCGCTGATGTGGGTCGCCAACCTCGCCGCCCTCGAGCTGCACACGTCGATGGCCCGCAGCGCCGACGCCGACACGCCCACCATGGTCGTGTTCGACCTCGACCCGGGAGAACCTGCCGACGTCGTCGACTGCTGCGAGGTGGCGCTCTGGTTACACCACGTCTTCGCCGATCTCGGTTTGGAGGCCTTTGCCAAGACCTCTGGCTCCAAGGGCCTGCAGGTCTACGTCCCCCTCAACACCCCGGTCACCCACGACGAGGCGGCCGGCTTCAGCCACACCCTGGCCCAGCTGCTCGAACAGGCCCACCCCGATCGAGTCGTGAGCCTGCAGCGCAAGGACCTCCGGGTCGGCCGGGTGCTGGTGGACTGGAGCCAGAACTCTCGGCACAAGACGACCATCTGCGCCTATTCCCTGCGGGCCCGCCCCCGGCCCACGGTCTCGACGCCGATCACCTGGGAGGAAGTCACGGCCTGCGCCGACTCCCGATCGGCGGCATCGCTGGTCTTCGACGCCGGTCAAGTGCTCGACCGCGTCGCCCGTCTCGGCGACCTCTTCGCCCCCGTGCTCACCCTCAGCCAGGTGCTGCCGAGCCTCTAGGTGTTCGAGCGCAGGGTCCAGCGTTCGAGCAGCCACGGCTTCGTTTCGGCGCCAGGGCGCCGAACAGGGCACTGCGCCGATGGAGGGCTCGCCTATCGGCTCGCGCCTCTGAGCGAGCTCGCCGACGACGGTCAGCCAGCGCCGAAGAAGCGGGCCGAGCCGTAGGTGAAGACGCCGCCGTCCCGGGCGATCATCCAGTAGCCGTCGCCGGCCCGGGTGGCTGTCATGCCCGTCACCGGTTGGATCAGGCGGAGCGAACCGGCCGAGCCCAGGAACGGAGCCCCGCCGAAGGCGAAGATCCCGCCGTCGGTGGCGACCAGCCAGTAACCGGCGCCCGTGGGGTTGCCGGCCATGCCCACCACCGGCTTGTTCAGGCGCATCGAGCCGGTCGACCCGAAGAAGTTGGCGTCGCCGAAGCTGAAGATGCCGCCATCCGAGGCCACCAGCCAGTACCCGTTGCCGCTCGGCGTGGCCGCCATGCCCACCACCGGCTTGTTGAGCCGCATCGCTCCGGTCGACCCGAAGAAGCGGGCGTCACCGAAGCTGAAGACACCCCCGTCCGACGCCACCAGCCAGTAGCCGTTGCCCGACCGGGTGGAGGCGATGCCGACGACGGGCTTCGTCAACGCCAGACCGGCGACGTTGCCGTGATCCACGGCGTTGCCCCCGTTCACCACCCCGCCGATGTCAGAGGCGACCCACCAGCCGTGTCCGGCGGGCGTCGGGGCGATGCCCACGGCCCGACCCGGCAACGCCGAGGCCGCCGTCGGCGCGTCGGCGGCGCCGTGGGCCTGCACACCGCCGCCCTCGTGGGCGATCCAGTACCCGCCGTCGGAGGCCGACGGGCCGATGCCCACCGCCGCGCCGAAGGCGGCCGGGTCGATCAGGTCGACGGCCAGGCGACGCTGGCCCTGCGTCGTGCACGTGCCGTTCGTCGTGCAGGCCGGATAGGCGGGATAGCTCGTGTAGGGCGCGTTCCACCAGTGGTAGGCGAGGCGGAGCTGCCCGGCGGCATCGAGGAAGGCCGACGGACCGCCCGGCCCGAGCCGATCGCCCTGGCTGGCGATGATCGGGTTGTTGGTGACCTTGGTGCAGGGTCCCGTCATGCTGGCGCAGGTGGCGACCCCGATGGCGTAGTTGGCCGACATGGCCTCGTTGCCGGAGTAGAAGAGGTACAGCTGCCCGTGGTAGCGCACCATCGACGGGCTCTCGATGAGGTTGCCCTCCCACCCCTGCGAGGTCGTCAGCAGGATGGACGCCGAGGAGCCGGGTAGGAAGCCGGTGCCGTCAGCGGTCAGGGGGCGGGCCCACAGATGGGTCGGCGCCACTCCGGGCACGCCCTCGCTCTTCCAGAGGAGCCACGGCGACCCGTCGACGTCGACGAAGGGCTGGGGGTCGATCGACCCGTTGGGGTCGGCGTCGCACACCAGCGGCGCGGTGGTGTTGTCGACGAAGGGGCCGAGCGGGTTCGACGCCGTCGCCACCGAGATGCAGAACCGGTCGTGGTCGAGGCTGACCCGGACGGCGTAGAAGTCGACGTAGTGACCGCCGATAGTGGCCACCCCCGGGGCCCACACCTCCTTGGTGAGCCGCCCGCTCACGCCGGGACGGTCGACGGCCCACGAGGCCGGCTGGGGCAGGGCGTCGTTGAACTGGGGATCGCTGTTCAACGGAGCGCCCGGGTCGTAGGCGGGTCGGGCGGTCCAGGTGACGAGGTCGGTCGAGGACATGACCGGCAGGTAGTCGCCACCGGTGGCCGTGCCGTAGGCGTAGTAGGTGCCACCCACGCGGATCACGCTGGGGTCCGGGAAGTTGGCGGTGTAGGGGGTCGAGGGTTTGAACCAAGGTGCGCCCGGATAGGCGTCGGCGTGCGGCAGCGAGGTCAGCAGCGCGGCACCCAGCACGGCCGTGAGGACGAGCACGGTGACCGCCGTCGACGCGGCGGGGCGCGACGTGGCCCTCCACCGACGCCGCCAGCTCACCGTTGCCTGATCGGCAGCTGACGGTCCCGGCTTGAGCCGACGGACACGCACACGGAGGGAGACGCCGAGCTCAGCTGGTCGGCGTCGCCGCCACCCGGCTGGCGAACAGCGTGCGCCAACCTTGGGCCGGCAGGCCCAGCTGGTTCATCCCCTCGGAGCCGGCGGGATCCCCGAGGAGGGTCTGGCGGGCCGTGCCGACGATCGCGACGGTGAGACGGTCGTCGGTGTCCTCGAGCAGGCGTTCGGCGTGTCGGAGGGCGGACCGCACGCCTTCCCGGTCGCCGGTGGCCGCGTTGGCGAGCGCCTCGGCCAGGTCGCCCACCACCAGATCGTGGTACATCGAGCCCCCGAGTCCCCGGAGCACGTCGATGGTGGCCCGGGCATCGTCGAAGCGCCCGGCCGCGGCCAGCACCAGCGAGGCCAGAGCCAGGACCTCGGGTCGCTCGACGTCGGCGGCGTGCACCAGCTCGTCGGCCTCGCCGGCCCGGCCGAGCTGCGCCAGGGCCAGCGCCCGAACCTCCTCGTCGGCCCGGGCGTAGCCGGTCGGTACCGGTCGGCCGGCCACCGGGGCGACCTCCGGCAGGACGGGGTCGCCGAGCTCCACCCGATGTTCGGCGGCGATGAGGGCGGGGATCATCCGGTCGATGGAGGTGGCCGGCAACGACTCGACCCTGGCCGTCGAGCCCACGACGACGGCGTCGGCGTCGGCCACCCGACCGGAGCGCCGCAGTGCCCGGACCAGCGGGCCGACGGCACGGGCCCACCGGAACCAGTCAGCGTTGGCCCAGAAGGCGTCGTGGGCCTTGCGGAGCATCTCGGCGGCGCTGGCCACCCGGCCCTGGCGGAGCCGGATCATGCCCAGCACGAGCTGGATGGTGGCGGTGGATACGGCGTCGCCCTCCAACGGGCCCTCGGCCAGCATCCGCTCGGCCAGCTCCTCGGCGGCGTCGGTGTTGCCCTGCGACTGCCACACGATGGCGAGCGTGCTCGAGGCCCACAGCTCCCCCGCCCGGTCGCCCAGCTCGATGAACAGCTGGCGGGAGTCCTGCAGGCGCTCCTCGGCCAGCACCGTCTGGCCCCGGTTGAACGAGATGAGCGCGAGGTTCTGGAGCGCCCAGGCGATGCCCCGGGCCACCCGCACCTCCCGGAAGGCCGCCAGCGCCTCGAGGATGGGGGGCTCGGCCCGCTCGAAGTCGCCGGCGTAGACGTAGCTCCAGCCGATACGCCGCAGGGCCGACGCCTCACCCCGGCGGTCGCCGATCGACCGCCAGCGGAGGGCGGCCTGCTCCAGGACGGCGATCGATTCGTCGAGGAGGCCACGGTTGCGGAGCAGGTCGCCCCGCACCACCAGGGCCCTGGCCACGGCGACGTCGTCGCCCACGGCGGCGGCTTCCCGCTCGACGACGTCGAGGTCGACCTCGGCGGCGTCGTTCTCCCGTAGGGCGGTGGCGGCGCGGGCCCG
>DASXLH010000265.1:0-6061 GCA_036496335.1 Acidimicrobiales bacterium | reverse complement strand
ACGAGGAGCTCTCGATAGCCCAGGACCGTGGCGATGTGGCGGAGAACGGAACGGCCCGGCGCCACCACCGTCGTCGGCGGGCGGCTGGGTGTGGAGATCGGTTCTGACGCCATGGCGGGAGGTCAGGTTACTGCTGGAGGTAGCGTCCACCATTCATGCGGGTCGCCATCGACGTGACGCCGCTGCGAGGCCTCCAGACCGGCCGTGCCACGGGCGTGGGCCGGGTCGTGGACGGTCTGCTCGGCGCGCTTCCGGCGGTCGCTCCCGATGTGACGGTCGTGCCGTGGGAGCTGACCCGCCACGGCCGGCACCTTCCGCCGGCGGTGCTGGTCAGGCTCTGGGCCCACGGGGACGTGCCGTCGGGGCGGCGCATCGTGCCGCCCGCGGACGTGGTCCACGGCACCAACTTCGTCGTCCCCCCCGCCGCCAAGCCGGCGGTGGTGACCGTCTACGACTGCTGGTGCGCCCGCCGACCACGGACCTGCGATCCGACCATCGCCGCCGCCGTCGCCACCGTTCGGGGCGCCGTGCGTCGGGGGGCGTGGGTGCACGTCACCTCCGAGTCCGCCGCCGACGAGGTCCGCGAGCTCTTCGGGGCCGAGCGGGTGGCGGTCGTGCCCCTGGCGGCGTCGCCGGTCCCGCCCGCCGACCCCTCCCCGATCGACGTCCCCTACGTCCTCGCCATCGGGACCACCGAGCACCGCAAGGGCTTCGACGTCCTGGTCCGGGCCGCCGCCCGGGCCGGCCTGCACCTCGTCCTGGCCGGCGCCGAGGGCGGCGGCGAGCCGGCCGTCACCGACGCGATCGCGGCCACAGGAGCGACCGTCACGCGGCTCCGCCACGTCGACGAAGCCACCCGGGCCGCGTTGCTCAGGGGAGCGGCCGTGCTGGCCTACCCCTCGCGGGACGAGGGCTTCGGCCTCCCGCCCCTCGAGGCGATGTCGGTCGGGGTGCCCGTGGTCGCCACCCGGGCGGGGGCGATCCCCGAGGTGGTCGGGGATGCCGCCCTGCTGGTCGAGGTCGACGACGTCGACGCTCTCGCCGATGCCTTGCGCACGGCCAGCTCGGACGAAGCCGAGCGGACCCGCCTGGTGGAGGCGGGACGGAACCGGGAGGCGACGTTCACGTGGGCCCGCACCGCCACCGGGCTGGCGGCTCTCTGGCGCGAAGCGGCGTCGTCATGAAGGTGGCGCTCCACGCCGGCCAGCTCCTCCAGCCGATCCCCGGCGGGATCGGCCGCTACGTGCGGGAGCTGGCGGAGGCGCTCCCGCTCGTCGGCGTGGAGGTGGAGGCGTTCGGAGCCGGGCCGCGCCCGGCCGACCTGCCGGCCAGAGCGCTGGGGGGCCGGGACGGCGGCGGAGGGGATCTCGCCTGGCACGACCTCGGCTGGCCTGGGGTGCCGCTGCGCTACGAGCTCTGGCACCGGCTCCGCCGCCCGACCGTGCGGGCGCCAGGTGACGTCGTGCACGCCACCAGCCTGGCCGTGCCCCCTGTACAGGGCCGTCCCCTGGTCGTCACCGTCCACGACCTCGTCTTCCTCCGCCAACCCGAGAACCTCACCCATCGGGGCGTGGCCTTCCACACCCGCGGGTTGGCGCTCACCCGCCGGGCCGCGTCGGTGGTGGTGGTGCCGTCGGCGTTCGGGCGCGACGACCTGGTCCGCGAGCGCTTCGACCCATCCCGGATCCACCTCGCCCACCACGGGGTGCGCCTGCCCACGCCGGCCCCGGATCCGGCCGGCCTGGTCGAAGCGCTGGGCATCGCCGAGCCCTACCTGCTGTTCGTCGGCACGATCGAGCCCCGCAAGGGCGTGGCCGATGTGATCGAGGTCCACCGTCGGCTACGGGCGCGCCATCCCGATCTCTGCCTCGTCCTGGCCGGCCCCCCGGGGTGGGGGGAACCGCCCCCGACGGGTCCGGGGGTGATCGAGCTCGGTCCGGTCACCGATGACGAGGTCCTCGACGCCCTCTACCGGCAGGCAGTCGCGCTGGCGCACCCTGCCCGGTACGAGGGCTTCGGCCTCACGCCGTTGGAGGCCATGGCCCGGGGCTGTCCGGTGGTCGTCTCCGACGCGGCGTGCCTTCCCGAGGTCGTAGGCGACGGCGGGATCGTGGTCCCGACCGGCGACCTCGGTGCGCTGACGGACGCGGTCGCCGGGCTCCTCGATCGGCCGGGCGAGCGGAGCCGATGGGCGGCGGCGGGGAGGGCCCGCGCCGCCGGCTTCACCTGGGAGGCATCGGCGGCCGCCCACCGCCGCGCCTACGAGGCGGCCCTCGCCGTCGGTCCCGCCGGGATCGGGGTCCCGTGACCGGCGGTGCGCTCCCGCCGCGGGCCTGGGGTCGGCCATGAAGGTCCTCCTCGACGTGTCCGCCATACCCGACCAGCCGGCTGGGGCCGGCACCTACGTGCTGCGACTGGCAGAGACGCTGAGCCGCAACATCGTCGCCGGCCATGACCTGGAGCTCACCCTCCTCGCCCGGAAGGACGACACCGTCCGGTGGGCGCGGATCGCCCCGGGGGCGACCGTCGCCGGGTGGGCCCCCGAGCGGCGGCCGGTCCGGCTGGCATGGGAGCAAGCGCGAGGCCCGTCGGTCGCCGGACGGTTCGGGATCGACGTCTGGCACGGGCCCCACTACACGATGCCGCTCACCCTGGCCCCCCTCCGCCACACCCCGTCAGTGGTCACGATCCACGACCTCACGTTCTTCGACCATCCCGAATGGCACGAGCCGTCGAAGGTCCGGTACTTCCGCAGGATGATCCGGGCCAGCGCCAAGCGGGCCTCGGCACTGGTGTGCGTCAGCCAAGCCACCGCCGACCGTCTGCACGAGCTCTTGGCGCCGACGATGCCGGTCATCGTCGCTCCCCACGGGATCGACGAGTCCCGCTTCCGTCCCGCCAACCACCCGCTGGTCGACGCCGCCGAAGACGAGGCCACGCTCGCCTCCCTCGGCATCCGCCCACCGTTCGTGGCCTTCGTGGGCACCATCGAGCCGCGGAAGAACATCTTGGGCCTGATCCGGGCGGTCGAGGCGCTGCCGCCCGACACGACCCTCGTGCTGGCCGGCCAGGACGGCTGGGGCACACGTCCCGTCGACGCCGCCATCCAGCGCTCCACCCGGACCATCGTCAGACTCGGCTACGTCGACGACGACGTCGTACCGGCCCTTTACCGCCGGGCCGCGGTGGTCGCCTATCCGGCCCTGGTCGAGGGCTTCGGCCTCCCCGCGGTCGAAGCCCTCGCCTGCGGGGCGAGGCTGGTCACCTCCTCCGGAACCTCGATGGAGGAGTTCGTGGGCGATGCCGCCCTGCTCGTGTCTCCGGGTGACGACGAGGCCCTCGCCGAGGGCCTCGAGCTCGCCATGAACGGCCTTGGGCCCGATCCCGACCTCGGGCCAGACGTGGCGGCCGCCTTCACCTGGGAGGCGTCCGCCGACCGCCACCTTGACGCCTACGCGGTGGCGTCGTCCCGAAACCAGAGGTTTCGGGACGAATGAAGACGATTCGACGGCCTTCGGCCGACTGAAGGGACACACCCGATTCGACCGGCCAAGCCGGATCGATCGGGATGAAGGACCCGGACCGGAGCCAACTCGCTCCGATTGGGGTCCTTGGGCGGGGGTTCGGGGGCGGAGGCTCTGCCGGAGCCCCTGATCAACGATCGATCCGGCTCCGCCGGTCGATCGGGAAGAGTCGGTCAGTCGGCCGCAGGCCGTCGAGACAAAGTTCGTCCCGGAACCTCCGGTTTCGGGACGAGACCCCTCTGGTTTCGGGACGAGTACGGTCCCTGCGTGATCACGGATCCGGACATCGAGCGGTACGCCGAGCTGCACACCACGCCGCAGGCGCAGCATCTCGCCACCGCCGCCGACCAGACCCGAGAGCAGCTGGGGGGGCGGGCCGGGATGATGGTCGGCCCGCTCGAGGGCGGCTTCCTGGCCGCGCTCGTCGCCCTCAGCGGCGCGGCGTCGATCCTCGAGATCGGCACCTTCACGGGCTACTCGGCCATCACGATGGCCGCCGCCCTGCCGCCCGGTGGGCGCATCACGACCTGCGAGGTGAGCCAGGAGCACGCCACGATCGCGCAGGCCCACATCGACGCCAGCCCCTACCGCGACCTGATCGACGTGCGACTCGGCCCGGCCGTGACCACCATCGCCGGACTCGACGGGCCCTTCGACATGGTGTTCATCGACGCCGACAAGTCGTCCTACGACGCCTACTACGAGGCCACGCTGCCGAAGCTCTCAGAGCGTGGCTTCATCGTGTTCGACAACGTCCTGTGGAGCGGTCGGGTGCTCACCGACGAGGCCGACGACGCCGACACCGCCGCCCTCCGGGTCCTCAACGACAAGCTGCGCGACGACCCCCGGGTGGAGGTCGTCATGCTGCCCATCCGGGACGGCGTGAGCATCGTCAGGCCGCGCCCCGGCGGGCGGTGACCGTCACCGTCCTGGCCGGCGGCGTGGGTGCCGCCCGCTACCTCGCCGGGCTCGTCCAGATCGTCGAGCCGGCCTCGGTGACCGCCGTGGTCAACACCGCCGACGACACCTGGATGCACGGTCTGCGCATCTGCCCGGATCTCGACACCGTCACGTACACGCTGGCCGGAGCCGGCAACCTGGAAACCGGATGGGGTCTCGCCGGCGAGACCTGGCAGGCGATGGACATGCTCCGTCGCTACGACCCGGAGCGGGCGTGGTTCAGCCTCGGCGACCGCGATCTCGGCACCCACCTGTTCCGGACGGCCCGGCTGGGTGAGGGCGCCGGCCTCGCCCAGGTCACCGCCGAGATCACCCGGGCCTGGGGCATCGGCATCCGCATCCTGCCAGTGACCGACGACCCCGTGGCAACCAGGCTCGAGCTGATGACGGGTGAGGAGATCGCGTTTCAGGACTACTTCGTGCGTCGCCAGCACGCCGTGCCGGTCCGCTCGGTCCGCCTCGACGGCATCGAGAGCGCCGAGCCGGCGGCCGGTGTCCTGCAGACCCTCCGGGAGTCGGCCCGCGTCGTCATCGCGCCGTCGAACCCGATCGTCTCCATCGGCCCGGTGCTCGGGGTCGGCGGCATCGCCGACGAGCTGCGGGCCCGGCGCGACGACGTCGTCGCCATCTCGCCGATCGTCGCCGGCGCCGCCCTCAAGGGACCGGCCGACCGCATGCTCGCCGAGCTGGGCCACGAGTCATCGGTCGTCGGGGTGGCCCGCCTCTACGCCGAGATCGCCTCGGTCCTGGTGGTGGACACCGCCGACGCCGAGCTGGCATCGGCGGTGGAGGACACCGGCATGCGCTGCGTCGTCGCCCCGACCGTCATGCACGGCCCCTACGAAGCGGCCGCGTTGGCGGCGGTGAGCCTCCGCTGAACGGCGGCGCCGCGCTCAACCAGCGTCGATCGCGCCCCAACCGAGCACCGGCGCGGCGGCAGGTGCCACCGGTGAGCAGACGGGTCGACGTCGAGCCGGTCGAGGAGGCCGGACGTGGGACGGAGACCCGCCGGCCCCGGTCGTGCGCAGCTGCGCCGCCGACTCTTGACGCCGTCGGCCGCGGCCGAGCACCGACGCGGCCCACCAGGCCCCGATGACGAATCCGAAGGAACCGGCCATCCACAGGACGGCCATCACGACGGCTAGCACGACCATCCTCGCAGCCCTCCCTGTTCGGCTTGCCGTACACGACGACCGCCGGAGCCTCCGGAACGGCCGCACGTCGCCCCCCGGCCTGCAGCCGGCTGCTCGGGCGACGAGAGGGTAGGTGATCGGCGAGCGCCGCACCAGATGTAGCGGAGGGCGGGCGCGCCGGCCGCGAGGGTGGTCAGGATCCCGCCACGGGTTGTGACGACACCCATCGGCAGGCCTCCTGGACGCCCTCGGCCAAGGGGGTCCACGGCGCCCAGCCCAGGTGGATCCGGGCCCGCGTCGGATCGACGGCGAAGCGGCTGCCGGCTCGAGCCGGCGCCGGCGCCACCTCGGGACGGCCGAGGTGCTCGGCCAGGAGCTGGCCGAGCACCGCCGGCGACGCCTCCCGTCCGGAGCCGATGTTGCAGACCAGGCCGCCGCCACGGG
>DASXLH010000264.1:0-4995 GCA_036496335.1 Acidimicrobiales bacterium | reverse complement strand
GAGCTCGGGGTGTCACACTCGTCGGTCTCGATGTGGACGCGAGAGGTGCCCTACGTCCCCCGCCGGCCGCGCCGCCGGGTCGACAACGGGCCCAACCGCCTGGCCCGTGAGCGGGCGGCCGAGATCCTGGCCCTGCGGGAGTGGGGTCGGGAGGCGGTGGGCGACCTGTCGGAACGCGACCTCCTCATCGCCGGCGCCGCGCTCTACGCCGGAGAGGGTGCCAAGGGCGACCGAAAGGTGTCATTCGCCAACACGAACCCGCGGATGGTCGCCCTTCATCTGACGTGGTTGCGACATTTCTTCGCCATCGACGAGTCCAGGCTCCGCGCCCGCCTCTACCTCCACCAGGGCCTCGACCTGGAGGCAGCGATGGAGCATTGGATCGATGTCACGGGGATTCCGGGCGCGCAGTTCGGCAGGCCGTATCGAGCGGAGGCCGATCCGTCGATACGACGGAGCAAGCATCCGATGGGCTGCCTGACGGTCTCCTATGCCTCGGCACGGACCCATCGGGCCATCATGGGCCTCATGGACGCACTGCTAGCCTGTCCCGGCTTTCCGGGGTAGCTCAGCTGGCAGAGCGCTCGACTGTTAATCGAGTTGTCGTGGGTTCGAGCCCCAGCCCCGGAGCCAGCGCGTGCGGACCACCGGTAGCCTCCCCGGTCCGGTCGGGGCAGTAGCTCAACGGCAGAGCAGCGCACTCATAATGCGCGGGTCGGAGGTTCGACACCTCCCTGCCCCACCACCCACGTCGACCTGGCCGGGCTACTCGTCCTCGAGGTAGTCGCGCAGGCGTTGGCTGCGCTGGGGGTGCCGCAGCTTGGCCAGGGTCTTCGACTCGATCTGGCGGATGCGCTCCCGGGTCACCCCGAACTCACGGCCGACCTCCTCGAGCGTGCGGGCCTGGCCGGACGAGTCGAGCCCGAACCGGAGGCGGACCACCTGCTGCTCGCGCTCGCTCAGCTCGGCCAGGACCTCTTCGACCGCGTCGTTGAGGAGGTGGCGGGTGGCGGCGTCGGCCGGGGCCTCGGCCTGCTGGTCCTCGATGAAGTCGGAGAGGTTGGAGTCGTCCTCCTCCCCCACCGGGGAGTCGAGGGAGAGCGGGTCCTGGGAGATGCGCTGGATCTCCCGCACCCGGCCGGGCGTGAGATCCACCTTCGCCGCGATCTCCTCGATGGTGGGCTCGCGCTCGAGCACCTGGAGGAGCTGACGCTGCACCCGCATGACCCGGTTGATGGTCTCGACCATGTGGACCGGGATGCGGATGGTGCGGGCCTGGTCGGCAATGGCCCGGGTGATGGCCTGACGGATCCACCAGGTGGCGTACGTCGAGAACTTGAAGCCCTTGGAGTGGTCGAACTTGTCGACTGCCCGCATCAGGCCCAGGTTCCCCTCCTGGATCAGGTCGAGCAGCAACATCCCCCGGCCGGCGTAGCGCTTGGCGATCGACACCACGAGGCGCAGGTTGGCCTGGATGAGCTGGCGCTTCGCCTCCTCGCCGTCGCTGACGATCCAGGCGAGCGTCGTGAAGTCGAGCTCGGACCCGACCTTCTCGCCGGC
The DNA here is from genome assembly GCA_036496335.1 of Acidimicrobiales bacterium. Taxonomy (GTDB): domain Bacteria; phylum Actinomycetota; class Acidimicrobiia; order Acidimicrobiales; family CADCSY01; genus JAEKLB01. Next base: position 3,435 of record DASXLH010000264.1, on the reverse strand, counting down.
CAGCTCGGGATCACCGGCCAGCGCGGCCGCCGCCGCGAGCCCGGCCTCGACCCGCTTGGCCAGCGCCACCTCCTCCGGCCCGGTCAGGAGCGGTACCCGGCCGATCTCCTTCAGGTACATCCGCACCGGGTCGGCGGTGCTCGACGATCGGCTGCCGGGATCGACGGGGCGGGCGCGGGCCGGCCGGGCGGCGGCGCGGCTCTGGACTCGCACCACCGGCACCGTTTGGGTGATGTCGACCGTGTCGGCCTCGACGGCGAGGCGATCGGGCACCTGGGCGTCGACCACGATCCCCTGGCTGGCGAGCAGCTCCGTCACCGCCGCGATGAACGGCGGAGTGGGCTCCGGCGAGCCCATCGCCACGAGCACCTCGTCGACGGTGATCGTGCCCGTCGGCCGGCCGATGGCGATCAGTCGCTGCAGCTCGGCAACCGGCATCTCGACCGACGCGACCGTCCGCTGGTCGTTCAACCCTCCTCCTCCGCACGAGCTCGCAGGAAGGGTACCAAGTGGTCCAGGGCCGGCCGCCTCGTCTCGGCCAGGCGCAGCTCCTCCATGCGGAGCTTGAGCCAGCCGATCAGCTCGCTGGCGCCGAGCTCGTCGGAGGACGCCCGGGCATCGGCCTCGATGTCCTGCAACGCCCGCGTCACGGCCTCGCCCACGAGGAGGGCCACGACGTCGTCGGGATCGGCGTCGGTCTCCTCCACCGCCAGTCGCTGCAGGAGCTCTGCCGCTTCCGGATCGGCGGCCTCGATGGCCTCGTGCAGCGTGGCCGATCCGGCCAGGGCCCGATAGGCCCCGAGCTCCACCGGGTCGACGAACAGGACGGCGTCGAGGTGATCGACCACCGATTCCGGCGCGTGCACGGCGAGGCGCAGGGCCAGCAGCGACGGGCTCTCCCGCCGCCTCTGGCGGGCGCGGGCCGACGAGGCCGCCGGCGCCGGGCGGCGGGTGCCGGCGGCCATCGAGCGGAGCCGGGCGGGATCGATGCGGGTGCGGTCGGCGACCTGCATCAGGTACTGGTCTCGAACGAGCTCGTTCGGATGCTCGGCCACCATCGCCATCGCCGCCTCGGCCGCCCGGGCCCGCCCCTCGGGCGTCGTCAGGTTGGCGGCGTTCAGCAGCCGCTCGAGCCGGAAGGCGAGGAAGGGGCGGGCCTCGGCGACGGAGCGCCGCAGGCCGTCCGGGTCCTTGCGGGCCAGGTCGGCCGGGTCGGCGCCTGGCGGAAGGGCGGCCACGTAGACGTCGACGTCGTGACGCCGCTCCCATTCGTAGAACCTCTCGGCCGCGCCCTGGCCGGCAGCGTCGGCGTCGAAGGCGAGCACGATGCGACGGGAGAAGTTCTTCAGCGTGGCCACATGGCGGTCGGTGAGGGCGGTGCCGCAGGTGGCGACCGCCCAGTCGACCCCGGCCTCCGCCATGCCGATCACGTCGGTGTAGCCCTCGCAGACCACGACCTCCCCGTGGGCGACGATCGGGCCCTTGGCCCAGTTGAGCCCATAGAGCGTCTCGCTCTTGTCGTAGATCGACGTGGACGGGGAGTTCTTGTACTTGGCCGGGTCGGTGGAGCCCGGCAGGACCCGCCCTCCGATGGCGACGGCGTCACCCCGGGCATCGAAGATGGGGAACAGGACGCGACCCCGGAAGGAGTCCTGGAGCCGGCTCCGGCTGTTGACGAAGGCCAGGCCGGTGTCGCGCAGCACGGTGGCGTCGAGCCCGATCGACCGGGCCAGGGCGTCCCAGTCGTCGGGCGCCCATCCCAGGCGGTAGCGGCGGACGGCGTCGCCGTCGTAGCCCCGCGACCGCAGGTACGAACGGGCGCGGGCCGCGTCGGGTGCCTGCAGCAACCGCTGGTGGTACCAGTCGACGGCGGTGCCCATGGCCTCGACCAGGACCGTACGACGGCGCCGCTGGCCCGACTCCTGGGTTGAGTCGTAGTGCAGGGTGATCCCGGCTCGGGAGGCCAGCGATTCCACCGCCCCGACGAAGTCGAGGTGCTGGGCCTCCCGCACGAAGGTGATGACGTCGCCCTTGGCCTGGCAGCCGAAGCAGTAGTAGAAGCCCAGCTCGGCGTTGACCGAGAACGACGGGGACTTCTCGGCGTGGAACGGGCAGAGCCCGACCCAGCGGGCCCCCTGCTTGCGCAGGCCGACGTGCTCACCGATGACCGCCACGATGTCGGTCTGGGCCCGGACCCGCTCGATGTCCTCGTCGGCGATGCCCACGGCCCGACGGTAGTGAGTGGAGGGCCAGCCGCGATCAGATACAGCCGCGATCAGATACAGCCGCGATCAGGTGGTGCTGCGATCGGCGGCGTCGGCCCGCATCGAGGCCAGCACCGCCACCGCCAGCGTGAGGACGATCACGACCAACGACGCCCACACCGGCAGGTGCACGACCCCGTGCCCCAGCATCTTCAGCCCGACGAAGCCGAGGATCACGCCGAGACCGATGTTGAGGTAGCGGAACCGGTCGGCCATGCCCGCCAGCATGAAGTAGAGCGAGCGCAGGCCGAGGATGGCGAAGGCGTTGGAGCTGAAGACGATGAACTGCTCCCGGCTCACGGCCAGGATCGCCGGGATCGAGTCGACGGCGAACAGGAGGTCGGTCGTCTCGATCATGACGAGCACGGCGAACAGCGGCGTGGCCAGGCGCCGGCCGTTCTCCTTGGTGAACAGCTTCTGGCCGTCGTAGGTGTCGGTGGACGGCACGACCCGGCGCACCACCTTGAGGGCGAGGTTGTTCTCGGGGTGGACCTGGGCCTCGCTGTGCCGTCCGATCTTGAAGGCGGTGTAGAGGAGGAACGCGCCGAACAGGTAGAGGACGAAGTCGAAGCGCTGGACGAGGGCCACCCCGGTGAAGATGAAGATGGCCCGCAGGACGAGCGCCCCGAAGATGCCCCAGAACAGGACCCGGAACCGGTACGCCATGGGGACGGCGAAGAACGTCAGGATCACGGCCCAGACGAACACGTTGTCGATCGAGAGGCTCTCCTCGATCAGGTAGCCCGACAGGTACTCCCCGGCGGCCTGGCCACCCTGCCAGGCCAGGATCACGAACGTGAACAGCAGGCCGAGGCTGACCCACACCGCGCTCTCGACCGCCGCCTCCCGCATGGTGACCTCGTGGGCGGTGCGGTGCACCAGCAGGAGGTCGATCAAGACGAGCGTGACGATGAACGCGACGAACGCGACCCACACCCAGGGCGGCGTCTCGAAGTCGGCGAAATGGCCGGCGTCGCCGGCCTCGGAGGCCAGCAGTCTCGGGCTCAACGAGGAACCGGGGTCACCGCGGGGCGGGGCTCACCGTGTGTCTGACGCCGAGCCCGCGCCGAGGACGGCCTGGGCGGCCGCCAGGCGGGCGATGGGCACCCGGAAGGGCGAGCACGACACGTAGTCGAGCCCGGCGTCGTAGAAGAACAGGATCGAGTCGGGA
>DASXLH010000263.1:0-2326 GCA_036496335.1 Acidimicrobiales bacterium | reverse complement strand
ATGTGGTCTTCGTCGAGCTTGTCGGCCAGGTCGGTGCACTGGGTCTCGACGAACACGAGGCAGAGGGCGTCCTCCAGGGTCTGCACCTCGGGATCGGTCTTCATCCGGCGCTTGCGCACCAGGTCCTGCACCCGGCTGACGGTGGCGGGGTCGACCCCGGCAGGAGGAAGGACGCGCCCGACGACCTCGGCGTGATGACGCTGCAGGTGGTTCTTCCAGCGCAGGTAGCCCTCCCGACCGTCGTCCTCGGACGATCGGGGGATGTCCCACCGCCGGACGTGATGGGCCCGGGCCGCCAGCAGGAGGGCGTCGGAGGCGGTCGGATCGAGCCGACGGACCCACTCGACCGCCATCTCGGCGTGAGCCTGCTCCTTGGGCCGCTCGACGCCACGGGCCACGATCGTGAACGGGTCGTTGGCGTTGGCGGCGTCGATCGCCGCGAAGGCGGCGTCGAGGTCGACGGGGCTAGCCGCCGCCACGAAGGTCGATCCGCAGGGTGAGCACCCCGTCGTCGAGGCTCCACTCGGCGTCGCCGACGATGGCGTAGTCGAGATGGTCGAGCTCGGCCTGGCGCATGAAGCGCTGGCGCTCCTCCCCCGCCACCGGCGGCAGGGGACGGTTGCGCACGGCATGAGCCCGATCCCGGAAGCGGGCCAGCATGGCGTCGACGTCGAGGCTCTCTGCCATCGCCCGTCACCGTATCGGCGCCCGCCGTCCCACCACGGCTGGCCCAGCGGCGCGGCTGCTCAGTGCTGGTGGTGCGGGCACCACCAGGTCGTCCGACCCCCGACGGTGTCCCGCCGCATGGGACGGCCGTCGCGCGGGCAGGTGCCGCCGGGGCGCCGGGCGGCGAACATGTCGCCGGTGTGCGAACCGCCCCGGACGGTCAGCTCCTGCACCGTGGCCCGGAGGTGGCGGTGGAGGCGCCGGACCTCGGCCGGGGTGAGCCCCGCCGACGGCCGGGTGGGGTCGAGGCCGGCCCGCCAGAGCGCCTCGTCGGCCAGCAGGTTGCCGATCCCGGCCACCCGGTGCTGGTCGAGCAGCCGAGCCTTGAGCGCCACCGTCGAGCCGGCCAGCACCCGGGCGAGGTCCGACGGGCGGGCGCCGAACACGTCGACGCCGAGCTTCGCCTCATCCGGCTCGAGCAGCACGCCACCGAGTCGGCGCGGGTCGTTCATCCGGAGGTCCCCGCCGGCGGCGAAGCAGAAGCGGGCCCGGTCCCAGGCCGGGTCGAGGCGGCCGGCCGAGTACTGGAGCCGCTCGATCCCGGCATCGCCGTCGACTACGAGCCGCCCCGTCATCCCGAAGCGCAGGCCGACGGTCGGTCCGTCGTCGAGGTCGAGGAGGAGCAGCTTGCCGATCCGTCGGGCCGCTCCGACCCTGCCGCCGACGACCGCGGCGGCGAGGGAATCAGCCGTCAACCCACCCTTGAGGTACCAGGCGTCGGGCGCCTCGACCGCGGCGATGGTTCGACCCACGGTCCGCTCGGCCAGCCGCCGGTAGAGCTCCACCTCGATGCTCTCCGGCACCCGGCCAGCTTGCCCGACCGCCTGATGGTCCCGGAGCGGCCCCGCTCAGGACGGCAGCGCGCCCACGAAGTCGGCGACGACGTCGTCGGGGTGCTCCAGACCGACCGAGACCCGGATGAGGCCGTCGCCGATGCCGAGCTCGTCACGGTCATCCGGCGGCAGGGCGGCAGCGGTGGTGGTGGCTGGGTGCACGACCAGCGTCTCCGGTCCGCCGACGGAGGTGGCGATGCGGGCCAGTTGGCAACCCTCGACGAAGCGGCGACCGGCCTCGAGGCCACCGTCGAGCTCGAAGCTGAGCAGGGTGCCCCCGGAGCGCATCTGGCGCTTGGCCAGGTCGTGCTGCGGGTGCGAGTCGAGGCCCGGATAGTGCACGGCCGTCACCGCCGGGTGGTCGGCCAACATCTCGGCCAGCCGCGACGCGGTGGCCGACGCCCACTCGGTGCGGGGGCCGAGGGTCCGGATGCCGCGCAGGGCGTTCCAGGCGTCGAAGGGGGAGGCGACGGCGCCGTGGATGGTGTGGTAGCTCCAGATGGCCTCGATCAGCTCCCGCTCCCCCGCCACCACCCCGAGGGTGGCGTCGTTGTGACCGGCCAGGCCCTTCGTGGCGGAGTGCACCACCAGGTCGATGCCGTGGTCCAACGGGCGCTGCACCAACGGGCCGGCGAAGGTGGAGTCGCACACCGTGAACGGGCCCATGATCGACCCGACGGCGTCGAGGTCGACCAGTTGGAACATCGGGTTGGCCGGCGTCTCGACGAACACCAGCCGGGTGCGGCCGGGCTGCACGGCGGCGGCGA